>CAVHAH010000019.1:15610-16737 GCA_963633785.1 bacterium | reverse complement strand
ATTAAGCAGCTGACGTTGTCCCTGCGATAGGTTTGCACCGTCGCCTTCAATTACGGTGTTGTAGCCGTCGGAAAGGCGCTGAATGAAGCCGTCAGCGCTGGCCATCTTTGCAGCTTCAATAACTTCTTCATCCGTGGCATCCAGACGGCCGTAACGGATATTCTCCATGATCGTACCACTGAACAGATGTGTATCCTGCAAAACCATTGCAATGTTTTGGCGAAGATAATCGCGTTTGTACTGATGAATGTCTACGCCGTCGATCGTGATTGTGCCGGAATCAATATCGTAGAAGCGGTTCAGCAGGTTGGTGATGGTGGTCTTGCCGGCGCCGGTGGAACCGACAAATGCGATCTTCTGACCCGGCTTTGCGTAGAGCGAAATGTGCTTGAGGATTGTTTTGCCGGGATTGTAACCGAAGGTGACATCGTCGAGAATCACATGCCCTTCGAGCTTTTCAGGTGCGATGGCATCCGGCGCATCCGGCGTTTCAGGATTCAGATCCATAATGCGGAATACGCGCTCTGCACCGGCGAGTGCCGAGAGAATGGTGCTCATCTGCTGCGAAATTTCGCTCACAGGACGCGAGAACTGGCGCGAGTAATTGACGAATACCGCCAGACCGCCGACGTCAAAGTGTCCCAGTGCGCAGAGCAAGCCGCCGATACCGGCCGTCAAAGAATAGCTGATCTGGCTGGTGTTGCCCATGATCGGCCCCATGATACCGCCTAAGAATTGCGCTTTCTGCTGTTTTTCGCGCAAATCGTCGTTCAATTCACCGAATTCTTCGATACAGGTTTGCTCGTGGCAGAATACCTTCACAACCTTCTGACCGGCGACGTTTTCTTCAATATAGCCGTTCAATGCGCCCAACGCCGCTTGCTGCCCCAAATAGTATTTGCGGGAACGCTTCATCAGCGCGTTGCCGCCCAAGGCAAATATCGGCAGGAAGGCCACGGTGATCAGCGTCAGCCAGACATTGGTGAACAGCATCATCACGAATGTGCCGACCAATGTGAATGCGCCGGAAATCAGCGAGGTCACGGAGGAGTCGAGCATGATGCCGATGTTGTCGACGTCGTTGGTGAAGCGCGACATGATTTCGCCGTTGGATTCATTGTCGAAGA
>CAVHAH010000019.1:13108-15600 GCA_963633785.1 bacterium | reverse complement strand
ATATACGCCGCCCATCACACAAACCATCAGCATCAGATAAGAGATGCGTTCACTGGCGGAAACGCTGCTGTCGGCAATGTGATTGATAATCGGGCGCAGCAGATACGAGCCTGCCACCGATGCGGCAGTGCTGATCAGCATGCAGGCAAACACCGCAATCAGGCGCTTTTTGAACATGGCGATATATTTGATTACGCGACCGATTACGGCTTTGGCATCCTTCGGTTTGCCGATGGCCATGCCGCGTCCGGGACCCGGTCCGGGACCGCCCTGCGGTTTTTTGTTGGAATCGGAGCGGTGACCGCCATAGCGCGCGGCCAGATTTTCAAGCGATCTTGCGGACATTATGCTCCCTCCTTTTTGTCAACCTGAGAATAGTAGATTTCCTGATACTCTTTGTTGGAACGCAGCAGCTCGTCGTGCGTGCCGATGCCCGTGACCTGGCCTTCATTGAGCACGATGATCTTGTCGGCATCAATCACGGAGGAAATGCGCTGCGCGATGATAATCTTGGTGGAATCCTTCAGAGAAGTGGCGAAGGCTTCGCGGATGCGCGCCTCGGTGGCGGTATCCACGGCGCTCGTCGAATCATCCAGAATCAGAATCTTCGGCTTTTTCAGAAGCGCACGGGCAATACACAAGCGCTGTTTCTGACCGCCGGACACGTTCGTGCCGCCCTGATCGAGCACATGATCATAACCGTCGGAGAAGGAACGGATGAATCCGTCGGCCTGTGCGCTCTGAGCAACGTCTGTAAGCTGAGCATCCGTTGCGGTGTCATCGCCCCAACGCAGGTTTTCGGCAATCGTACCGGAGAACAAAACGTTCTTCTGAAGCACCATGCCGACGCCCGTGCGCAGGCGATTGAGATTGTAATCGCGAACATTCACGCCGTCTACCAGAACTTCGCCTTCATCGGTATCGTACAGGCGGGGAATCATGGATACAAGCGTGGTTTTGCCGCATCCCGTTGAACCGATAATGCCGACCGTTTCGCCCGGTTCGATTGTGAGATTGATGTTGTCGAGCACTTTGCCGGGGCTGGTTTTGTAATAGCGGAAGGAGACGTTTCTGAATTCGACCTTGCCGACGGTGACATCACGATCGGGCTGTGCGACATTGGCATCGTTCAGGTCGATTTTCTCGTCGAGCACTTCGGAAATGCGCTTTGCGCTGGCGAGTGCACGGGAGCTGTTCATGAAAATCATGGTCAGCATCATCAGGGACATCAGAATCTGCGTGATGTAGGTGATAAACGAAGACAAATCGCCGACGCTCATCGTGGTGTTGATTACCATTTTTCCGCCGAACCAGATAACGGCCAGGGAAGTCAGGTTCATCATCAACATCATGGCGGGCATCATCGTGACCATTACATTCAAAGCGTGTAATGTGCTTTCCTTCAAATCGTTGTTTGTTTTGCGGAAACGGTTGTTTTCGTATTCCTCGCGCACGAACGACTTGATTACGCGTTCATTGGTCAAATCCTCCTGAATGCGGTTATTCAGCGTATCGATTTTCTTTTGCATGATCTGGAAACGCGGATAACCTGTGCGGATTACAACGAACTGAATGATGAACAGCAGCGGAATCGTGACCGCAAGCACCTTCGCCAGATTGGGGCTCAGCGCAATGGATGCAATCAATGCGCCAATCAGCATACCGGGCGAACGCAGGCACATGCGCATCATCATGTTGATCATGTTCATAATCTGCGTGACATCGTTTGTTAAGCGCGTAACGAGAGAACCCGTTGAGAAATGGTCGATATTCGCAAAAGAGAACTGCTGAATCTTCTTGTAGACATCGCGGCGGACGTCCGCAGCGAGATTTACCGAGGCTTTCGAGGCAAAATAGGCGCCGCCGACGCCGCCTGTCATCATCAGAATCGCCGTGAGAATCATAATCAAACAGGCAATGATGATATAGCGGGTATCGCCGTTGGCCACGCCGACATCGATAATGTGGGCGTAAATTTTCGGCAATATGATTTCGCCGATAACCTCAATAATCATACATAGCGGTCCGATAATAAAATACCGCGTGTACGGCTTCATATATTGGAGCCATCTTTTCAATGCAATGCACTTCCTTCCTGTTCTTCCTTCAATTCAAGCATGCGGAGATTTTGCCGCATGTGATCGAGAAGCTTAAAAAATGTGTCGAGCTCTTCTGTTGTGAAATCATGGAAGAGACTTTGATCGAACTGATCAAACAAACGATGCGTATCGTTCATCATTTTCAGCCCTTTTTCCGAGATGCGAACGATGTTGCGCCGCCTGTCTTTCGCATCATCATCGCAAATCACATAGCCTTCCGCAATCAAACCTTTCAGAAGGCGCGTGATACAAGCGGGCGAGACGTCAAACCGTTCGGCGATTTCTCTTTGCGAATGCGCCTGTTCGGATTCGCTGAGAAACATTAACACTTTTCGCTGGCTGCGGTGTACATCGGAATCGCCCCGCACTTTTTCAATCAGGCGATGATGTACC
>CAVHAH010000019.1:0-13098 GCA_963633785.1 bacterium | reverse complement strand
TGCACCCGTGAATTGTGAATCAACAGCTCAATTACGTGGTGAATCTGTTCTTCCTGCAACGTGTTGTTCTCCATGGAAACCTCCTTTGAAAAAAGTTGACTAGTTGATAATTGATATGTTTTGTATTATAGCACCACAACCGATAATATACAACGGAAGAAATTGTTAATTAGTAAACAATTTTTGAATCGCAAATAAAATTAACATGGGAAAAGAAAAAACCGAAGAACAAAAGGCGTATTCAGTGGGTCTAATAGAATGAAACGCAATGAAATATTCCGATATCATATATATGGAAAGGAAGCATTCAAATGAAGAGAAAGCTGATTGCCGCATTGGTGATTTGTCTGCTCGCACAGCCGATACAGGGTGTATTCGCCGATGAGACCGAGCAATCGGGTCAGCAGACGCCCGTGGAGACGCTGAGCCCCGAACCGACTCAGAACACGGAAACGCTTGCGCCCGAAGCAACGGAAGCGCAGAGCACGCCTCAGCCGACAGAACTGCCCAAGCCCGAAGGAACCCCGAACGGCGAATTGCAGCCGAATCAGGAGGGCGAGCAGGAAACGGTTTGCCCGTTGAAAACCGCAGCGCAGCGCAATCAGATTCCCGAGAGTGCGGAAGCGTGGATGCGCCTTTCGGAGGCATACGCCTACGGAACGCTTGAAGAAGTGATTGCGTATGCACAGGCAAACGATACCATCGCCTTGCATACGGAAAAGGTGATGCGCTTGAAGGAGGCGCCCGTTCAAAAGCTTTCGACATTGAAGCTTATGTTGGATGAGGACGTTTTTTCGGGAAGTGATTGGGAAATTGTTTATTATCGGGAGAATCCCGATGATACGGAATCGCCCGTTCGGGTTGATGCGGACACATTCAAAGACGCAAAAGAAAGCGATACAATGGAGCTGTTCGTTCGGGTGGAAGCGGTGAATGTGAATCCCGAGGAAACGGAAAAGCCCGAGATTACGATTGCGGTGGATGTGGATGATTACCGGGTAGGGGCGTGGAGCAACGTTCTTCCGACATTCACGCTTTCGGGGAAACCCGAAGACGGAGATTATTCCTACGCCGTGGTGGTATACGATGAACGCATTGCCCTGATGTCGGAAAATGTATATACGGCGCAAACCGAGGGCGTTTACACCGTTCGATTCGCGATTCTGAATCCGCAGGGAGATATCGTTTCGGCCTCGGAGCGTTATACGTTGATGCTCGATGCGACCGCCCCCGAGGTATCCGCCAATGTGGACTATGAAACGAGCTATACGCTGCGCTTGAGTGCATCGGATGCAATTTCCGGAGTAAGCGAAATTTCCGTGGACGGCGGAAATACGTGGGAACCGCTGGAAGACGGAACGGAATGGGTTTATACCGCATCGTCCAAAACGACCATTGCAAGCGGAATGCTCTGCGTGCGGGATGTTGCAGGCAATATTTGGACGAACGGGGAAGACTATGTGCTTACGAAAGTATCGTCCGGTTATAGCGGCGGTGGCGGAGATGGCGGAGATGGCACCAAGAAACCGGATCACGCCGCAGGCGATCGGGAAGAGAAACCCGATTATGATACCGTTGAATTGGTATTTCCCGATGAGCCGATGACGGTGCTCACGATGGGCGAAACGGAACTTCCGTTAACGCTGGAGCTTTCCGATTCGGGTGATTTTGAAAAGCCTGCGGATTATGCGGCGAAATTCAACGCAGAGCTTCGGGTTTGGCCGAAACCCGTTGAATACGATGAAGACGGCAATATCGTGGAAGCGCAGGAAGATCCGCAGCCCGATACGCTGGTTCTTTCGGCCGTTGAAGAAGAGAATATGGGGAATCGCTTCGAATACCGCTGGAAGGTCAACGGCGAAGTATTCCGATTGCTTGCAAACAGCGAAATCCGCTATCTCGTGCTCAACGTTCATGATAATTATGCGGTATTCCCGACGGCAGGATTCACGGGCGGCACGCAATACACGGCGCTTCGCATGAGCGGCTTCTCCGTGAAGAGCTTTGATTACACGGTTGCGATGAGCGTGAATCTCGATCCGGATCACATTCCGTCGATTTCGAAAACGGATTTGTGTGAAAACTGCGATATTGCGATTCAGGTTGAGGCGGATGGCGCAAAGTATGTGATGAGTGCGGAACAAAAGGGCGAGATGTATTTCTATGATGTCACGCTCGGAACGGCTGAAATGCTGGAAGTTCCGTTTGGCGAATACGGTGTACAAACGAAGGAGGAGACGAACGCATGAAAAGGCGAATCCGATTCTTTGCGGCGTTGCTCGCAGCAATGGCGATAGCCGCTCCCGCACAGGCCGCCATCAGCTTTGAAGGCAAGGTGATTTCAAGCGATTCCGTTGCGGTGCTTGCGCCGTTTGGCGGATTGGTTGATTCCGTGGAACTGCGCGTGGGAGATCCGGTGGCAATCGGCGATTCGGTTGCGACCATTTCCACCACCAAGGTGTATGCAACGGCGGACGGCACCATCAGCGGTGTGTTTGCGGATGAGGGCGATGCCACGGAAGGCATTGTCGAGCGTTACGGCGCTGTGATGTATATCGAGCCCACCAATCGCTATAAGATTTCGGCGACCACCGAAAAGGCGTATAATTCCAGCGATACGAAATACATTCACATCGGCGAAAAGGTGTATGTTTCCTGCACAAAGGACGGAACGCACACCGGAACGGCGGTTGTGACGGGCATTTCCGATACGGATGAATCCGGCAACACGCCGTATAAGCTTGAGGTAATCGGCGGCGATTTCTATATGGCGGAGACCGTCGGCCTCTACCGCAGCAAGGATTATTCGGCAGATTCGCGAATCGGGCGGGGAACCATTCAGCAGACCTCTGCGATTGCGGTGAAGGGTTCGGGCAGCGTGTTGAAGATGCACGTTTCCGACGGCGATAAGGTCGAACGGGGTCAGCTGCTGTTTGAAACGGTAGACGGCGATTTGGATGGATTGTATGCGATGGACAATGAAATCGTTTCCGCGGTTTCGGGCATTGTCGCTTCTGTGGACACCAAAGCGGGAGATTCCGTTTCGAAGGGCGCGAAGCTGATTACCGTGTATCCCGACGGAACGTTCCAAATCGAGGTGCTCGTGAACGAAATGGATTTGAATTCGATTCACGAAGGCGATAAGGTTTCAATTGAATTTGAATTTGATGCGGATGGAGAACTGCGTCTGGATGGAACGGTTTCCGCCATTTCACGGGTGAATGTCACATCGGAGAATGCATCTGCCGATGCGGAATACAGCGCATACATCGATTTTGAGGAAACCGAGCAGGTGCGTTTGGGCATGTCGGTCATCGTTTATACGCAGAGCGATGCCTTTGAGGACGATACGGTTATCGAAGAATAAAAGGAGTGAATTCAATGAAGAAGTTTTTAAGCATTCTTTTGTGTTGCCTGATGATAATTCCCACGGCGTTTGCGGCACAGGGTGATGTTACTTATTCGCTTTCCGCAGGACAGCTTGAGGCCTACGGGCTGGACACCTCGGATTCATTTCAGACCTATTGTTCGATGGGAGATACGCTGTATATTTTGACGTACAACGGAAAGCTCCTTGCGCAAAAGGCGGGCGAAAGCGAACCGAAGCTGTACACGCTCTCCGATTATGAATCCGATGAATCTCAGAGCAATACTTATACGAATTACATGCTGTTTTCAAACGACAATAAGCTGTACATTCTGAAATCCACGTTCCATTACAGCACGGAAACGGGCGATAATGAATCCACCGAATACTCCGTGAATGAAGTGGTTTTCGGCGATTCGGCGGTATCGCTGGAAAAACTGTTTGATGTGGATTTCAGCAGCTTCGTGTCGCAGGGCGTTTCCTATATCAACCAAATAGCGGCAACGGGCGACTATTTGGTGATTTATACGGATACGGGCAGCACAAACGGCACATCGGTCGGCGTGTTCACCTTGAATCTGACGGATGGCAGCCTTGATTACATTGTGGTTGCCGAAACCGATGATTACACTTATCCGGATTCGTTGACGCCGTATCTGAACGGAACGGTAATCGCCCAGATAGATTCGGAGGACGGAAACAGCGTTATCTTCTATCAAATCGATCCTTCTGCGAAAACGAGCCAAATTCTTTCAACGGTTCCGATTGAATCCTGGAACTCATTCATTGGCCTGGCCTTCGACCGGGAAAACGAAACGCTCTATTGCGTGCGGGACGGTGAATTGCACACGCTGGACATCATGACGGGTACGCTCGGAGATGCGATTATCGATGCCATGACGGATAGCTCATCCAACGGTTATATCCTCGACGGCGGCTATTATGCATCGGTGGATTATTGGAGCTACATTCTTCGCAATGTCGATCCCGCACAGCATACCGAAAGAAAGCTGAAAGTCGTTTCGCAAGGCTACTCTTCGATGGATAACGCTTATTATGCGTTTGCCAATGAACACGGCGATGTTTCGGTGGTGTATCTCAACGATTACAGCATCACGGAAAATCTGGTTGAGAACATGATGAATCGCGATTCAAGCGTGGATGTCTATATCCTCCAAGCGGGCGACTCGGCGTTTACGGCGCTGTATCAGCGCGGCTATCTGGCGGATTTCACGGACAGTGAAAAGCTGATGGCGTTTGCGGATACAATCGATTCCGCATTCCTCGAAAAACTGAGCGTGAACGGACGATTCAGCGTGCTTCCCACGGATTGTTACTTCTATATGATGTTCGCACATCCCAAAGCGTTTGAAAAGGCGGGCATTTCGATTGACGAAGTGCCTACGAACTGGGCGGATTTCGCAACATGGCTGAATTCGCTTCAGGGGCGCCTTCCCGAGGGAATGTCGGTGTTTGATCCTTACATAAGCGAGGAGACCGCACGCACCTCTCTGTATGCGGAGGTGTTCCAGTATTACGAGCAGTATTTGACGGTGGATGCCAACGGCGTAAGCTCCGATGATGTTGCCGCAATTCTCGATACCATCAGCAAAATCGATTTCACAACACTCGGTCAGCCGACGGATGAAGAAATGGAATCGGATAGTTTTGACTGGAATTGGGAAGAAGACAGTTTTCTGTTCGAAACCAACACGGGATTCTCGTTTGGCGATTTCGGAGATGATTACAAGCCGCTGGTGATGTCGTTAACGGCCGATCAGGAGGCGATTCTGCCGTTCTCGGCTTCCGTGGCCATCATCAATCCGTTCAGCGCAAACATCGATCTTGCCCTTGAATACGTGGAAACACTGGCGGAAAAACTGCCGAATTCGACCACTTATGTCATCTGCACGGATAAGACGGAGCCTACGCTGAATCCGTATTATGAATCCAACCTCGAAAGTATGCAGGAATACATCGATGAATTGAAGACCCAGCTGGAGAATGCGGAAGAAGTGGACAAGCAGCAGCTCGAGGAATCGATTCAGGCGGCTGAAGAGGAAAAAGTGAATATGGAAAGATATCGCTATTCCATAGACGAAAACGAAATCGCATGGATGAACGAGCACCGCTCGCAGCTGATAATGAGCGGCGACAGCTGGCTGTTCTCCTCCGATAGCGGCGATGCGTATACGCTCTTCCAACAGTTTAATGACGGCCAAATCGATGCCTATCGCTTCATGAAGGAAGTGGATCGCAAGGTGCGTATGCGCATTCTCGAAGGCGCATAAATTCACAAAATCCGCCGCACCGCAAAGGAGAAGGGGTTCGCCGCTGCGGTGCGGTGTAAGGATACACTGATTGATTAAATCATCAATGCGCTTGAAAGAAGTGGGGGAAGACTCCCGTGTTTACCAAGAAAAAATCGGTGTGGTTGTTTCTGATGCCGGGAATAGCGGGACTGCTGCTGTTCTATGTGGTTCCGTTTATCGGCGGCATATGGTACAGCCTGACAGACGGAACCTATCGAAACGAATTTGTCGGGCTTCGGAATTATGTGAATATCTGGAAAAACGAAATGTTCCTGCTGGGACTTAAAAACACCATGCTGCTGTCGCTGATTTGCGCACCGACGGTGTGGGTGTTGTCGTTCGTGATTGCCGCGCTCGTGAATCGCCTGCGCCCGAACGGAGCGTTTTTCCGAAACAGCATATTGCTTCCGTATCTGATGCCTTCATCGGCCATGCTGTTGATATGGCTGCTCCTGTTTGATTACGGCGGCGTGATTAACCGCCTGCTCACCTATATGGGATTGGAACGTGTGATTTGGCTGGAGGGGCCACAGCTTCGCGTTCCGATTATCCTTTTGTTTATCTGGAAGAATCTGGGCTTTGCGGTGATTATCTTCCTGTCCGCATTGCAAACCATTCCCGAACCGCTGTATGAATACGCCCGATTGGAAGGTGCGGGATTCTTCAAACAGACGTTCGGCATTACGCTTCCGATGATCGTTCCCAGCGCTTTTCTGATTATCATTCTCGAATGGATCAACGCATTCAAGATTTTCAAGGAAGTTTATTTCATCGGCGGTGCCTATCCGGATGAAGCGGTTTATACGCTTCAGAATTTCATGAACAATCTGTACAGCAAGCTGAATTATCAAACGGTCACAACTGCGGCATACAGCTTTGCGATTATTGTGTTTGCGCTGTTCGGCGTGCTGTTCTATACACAGCGAACACTGCTGCGCAAATTCAGCTAGGAGGCGGCGAAATGAAAAAGAAAATGAAAATTCAGTCGCCGCGTGGACGGCATATCGTATCACGAACCGTTTTGATGATACTTGCGCTGCTGATGCTGATTCCGATTGCGGTCACGATGCTGTATTCCTTCTTTTCACCGGAGGAAATCAAGGCATATATGGCCACACGCGGGAGCTTTGATGCGCGGCAATGGATGGATGTGAAACTCTCGCCGAGGATGTTTTCACTCAGTCAGTATTACGAGATTCTGATTAAAGACACATCGATTCTGAGGATGTTTGTCAATTCCGCTTTCTATACCGTGGCGATACTGCTCGGTCAGGCGGTGGTGGTTCCGATGATGGCCTATGCGCTCAGCCGCTTTGAATTCAAAGGTCGTGAAGTTATTTTCTTCATGATACTGATGCTGATGCTGCTGCCGTTTCAGGTCACGATGGTGCCGAATGTGCTGACATTGCGCCGCTTGGGGCTTTTGAATACGGTCTGGGCGGTGATTCTGCCGATGTGGTTTACGCCGTTTTATATTTTCCTGATTCGCCAGTTTATGCTGGGATTGCCCAACGAGCTGGTTGAAGCGGGCGAGATGGACGGCGCAGGCACGATTCGCTGCTATTTGCATATTGTATTGCCGGTTTGCCGACCCGTAATCGGTGCGGCGATTGCGCTGTCGTTTGCGGATTGCTGGAATCTGGTGGAACAGCCCATGACTTATTTAAGTCAGAATACGGAATTGCAGCCGCTGTCGGTGATGTTCAATCAGTTGGTGGACGAAAGCACGGGCATTGAATTTGCGGGCGCTGCTTTGTATATTCTTCCTGCGCTGTTTATCTATCTCTACTTTCTGAAAGACATTCTGACGGGCATTCAACTGACGGAGCTGAAATAAGAGGTGTGAATGAAATGAACCTGAAAAAATTTGCGCTGCGGGGGCTTGTGATACTGGCGGTGTTCGTGGCGCTGTGTATGTTCTTCTCCGGCACGATTAAGACCATTACCACGGCAAAAATCAAAACCACGCGCGGCCGCAGCGGACGTCTGGAGGAAAAGATTCAGCTGAGCGGCAAGCTGGTTTTTCCGAATGTGCAAAAAGTCGATTATGCGCTGGAAAGCGGCGTATCGCTTCAAATCACGAAGGTGAATTTCCGTGCGGGGTATACCGTGAATGAAGGCGATACGGTCATTCAGGCGCGCGTTACCGATTACGATGCAACGATGAAAACCTATCAGGAGGAATATACCTCTGCGGCGGAAACACTCCAGCAGCTTGAAAGCAAGAACGCCGACATTCGCCTGCGCCGAACGGATACGATGTATGCCGATGCATATTTCGCATTGCGCGATGCCCGCCGTGAAACGGTTTCCGAAAAAATCGCAATGAACACGCTTTTGACCACCGAAGGCTTGACACTTCCCGAAACGGGAACGCCCGAAGGCGCAAGCGAAGCGTTGATTCAAGCCATTGAGGCTTATCGTGCGGCGGCTCAAACGGAAGCGGATGCCGAAGCGGCAATGCAGAATGTCGAACGCTATACGCCCGAAGAAAGTGTCTGGAGCTATATCACCGAGAAACACGATGCCGAAGAAAAAATGGCGGCGGCAGAGAAAAAAATGGAAGCGCTCAGCGTGCTGAATGCCGATGTTCAGAATATCACAGCTCCGAACAGCGGATATATCGCGCAAGTGTCGGTTAAAGAGGGCGATACCTATGACGGCACGGGTGAATTGTTCACTTTGACGCAATCGGATTCCATGCCCGTGCTTCGTGCGGATTTGACGGACGTCAAGAAGACGATTACGCAGGGCACGAGCGTGACCGTCAGCGGCGGCAATTACGATGTTGAAACAACGGTTGCGAGTGTCGGCATCGATCAGGAAGGCAAGAAATATGCGGATGTTGCGGTGAATGAAGACATTCTCAATGCGGTCGGTTCCGTGTATTCCCTGACGCTTGAAGAAACGCCGATGACGATTATCAATCGAGCCAAGCAGAATACAACGTTGATTACCACTGCGGCCATTCACGGAACAGGCACAAACCGCTATGTATACACCGTGGAAACCAGCTATTCGAGCTTCGGCAATTCCACCATGAAGGTGCACAAGCAAACGGTAAACGTTCTTGCGGAGGCCAATGGCACGGCTTCCGTGGAAGAAGACCTGACTTATTACGATATCGCCTACATGGAGGACAGAGCAATCAACGACGGTGATACCGTGATGCTCTATGAGTGAGGTCGCCATGAAGCAAAAAAAACGGCGTACAGTGCCGATATTGTTGATTGTATTGGGTCTGCTGCTCGCAATACCTTCCATCATATTGCTTAGCAAAACGGATGAAAGGCTGGAATACGCCTTGCCTGCGCCCGACGGCGATGCAAGTGAAGCGATAAAGGCGATGCTCACGGCGCGGGAATCGCTTGCGGAAACGCTTGCGGATTGTGCGAATGCGGTAACGGGCGGAGCGGTTTGCGAGGAGAATTCCGTGTCTTCGGGGGATAAAAGCATTACAGCCACAATCTACGGAGCGGGTGAAGGCTGGTTTGAGGTTTATCCCGTGTTTTTGCAAAGCGGCAGAAACATCAGCGAAACGGAACTGAAGCAAGGCGACAAGGTGGTTCTGCTGGACGTAACGGCGGCATTTCAGCTTTTCGGCGATGATTTGAATGAAGATTCAAAGGTCGAAATCGGCGCGAATACCTATCAAGTGGTAGGAACGTTCAGGCATTCGAGAAGCGTGGGGGAGAGCGGAGAATACGCAGCGGTGTTGCCGTTGAATGCGGCCATGAGCGAGACGTGGACGACGCTGATGATCAGCGCCAATCCGATTCCCGAATCCGGCGCCCGAACGCTGTTCACCTCATCGGTTAAGAACGCCTGGCGAAGTGACGGAAGCGTATACAGCCTCGAAAAAGAAGCGATGCGCCGCTTGATTCTTCCGAGAATGCTGGTTCTCGTGTTCGGAATGAGTGCGATTTTCGCCCTGATTCGGCGCATGAATGCGATTGCGGCAAATCGCATTGACCTGTATCGAAACGCAATACGTTGGAACTATTTCGGGAAAACGGTTTGGAAGCTCCTTGCACTAATCGGTATTTGCGTGCTGGGATATGGAATAATTCTCGCCCTGCTCAGCGTGTTGATGACGTTCTCGATACGACCGCTGTATGTTTTCACGGAGTGGGTACCGGATAATTTCGTCGCATGGTCATCGCTGAAAAAGGTGTTTTGGAGCCTGATTGGCGACCATGCAAAGCTGATTCGAACGGGAACGCCCTCCATGCGCAAAATCGAATTTGAAGGCGGAATGGTTCGCTGGGGAACGATTTGCGTATTAACGGGAAGCATCTTGATGCGCAGGAAAAAGACGGAACGATAAACAACAATCCCGGCTGTGGAATGATTCACAGTCGGGATTACTGTTATTCTATCGGCGCAACGGTGGGAAGATCGTCCGGATCAATCAAATTCGGAGTCATCTGTTTGCCGCAATACGGGCAGACGTATTTGAATTGCGGATTCCACTTCGGCGCCACCATGAACAGGCGGTTGCATTCGGAACAAAGGCGGCCGTTAATCATCAGGCGAGATTCGGGGTGAGAATGAACAACGTGCAATTTCTCTTCAAACGCACCGCCGTCTTCAAAATCAACATCATCCTCGAATCCGTCCTCATCTTCCGGAGAAAAGCGAAGGTCGAAATCATCGCCCTCCTCGATGGCGGTCACGGCATCGTCAATGCTTTCGACGAAGTCATTCAAATCTTCAATGCGGTCGTTCAAACCGTCTATGCCGTCATCGATTCGCTCCAGCACATCGAGAATGCCCGAAAAGAGCTTTGCCTGAGAAGAATCCGACAGGGTATTTTCTATCAGACCTTTCAGGTATGCGATTTTCTTGGAAGATTCTTTCATTGCGCATATCCTCCTAAAAAAACGCGCAGGGAGTTGCCCTGTGCGTTGTGGTGTGTTTTTTTGCTTACGCGCGTCCGAGATATTCGCCGCCATCGCGGGTATCGATCTTCAGCACTTCGCCCACTTCGATGAAGAGCGGAACCTGCAGCGTCAAACCGGTTTCGAAAGTTGCGGGCTTCGTGGTGTTGGCGGCGGTGTCGCCTGCGAAACCGGGATCGGTTTCGGTAACGGTCAACTCAACGAAGTTCGGCGCCTGAACGCTGAACGGAGAGCCCTTGAAGAAACGAACGGTCACGTTGGTGTTCTCCTTAACGAACGGGATGGCATCTTCCACCTGCTCGTGGTTGAGCATCAAATCATCATAGGTCTCCAGATCCATGAAGTGATAGAACTCACCATCGTTGTAGGTGTACTGCATTTCCTTCGTTTCGATGTATGCGCGCGGGAACTTATCCGTGGGGTTGAACGTGCGCTCGATCACAGCGCCGGTTACGACGTTCTTGATCTTCGTGCGAACGAATGCCGCGCCTTTGCCGGGCTTAACGTGCAGGAAGGATACGATCGTCCAAACGCCATTATCCATCTCGAAAGTTACGCCGTTTCTGAAATCACTTGCATTGATCATGGGGATATTGCCTCCTCGAAATGTAGTCGTATGGGATTGGGATATAGATTACAGCTCAATCAACTGCTTCGGTGCGGTAATCGGATCGATGTATCCGTCCGAAGTGATTATCGCCATGTCCTCGATTCGGCATCCGCCGAGGCCGGGGATATACACACCGGGTTCAATCGTGATCACATGACCGGGAACCAATACGGTCGTGCTGCCGCGAGCGACCCGAGGCTGTTCATGAATAAACAAACCGACACCGTGGCCCAAACTGTGGCCGAATGCACCGGGATAACGTGCATCCAGGTAATCACGCGCGATTTTGTCCAAATCTCCGCACACTGCGCCGGGACGAACTTGCTCAAGCGCCATGAGCTGCGCATTCAAAACGGCATTATACAGTTCACGCTTCTCGGAATCGATTTTGCCGAATCCGACGGTGCGCGTCATATCTGCCGTATACCCGTTTACACGGGCACCGAAATCAAGCGTAAGCAAATCGCCGGACTGAATCACATAATCCGAAGGCACGGCGTGGGGAAGCGAACCGTTGATGCCCGCGGCGGCAATCGTTGAAAAACCGAGCCCGTCTGCGCCCAAAGCGAGCATTTCGTAGTCCAGCATAATCTGAACCTGTTTCTCGGTCATTCCGACGTGCACGCGGTTGAGCGTGTTCTCCAGCGCCTTGCAGGAAATTGCGGCCGCACGGCGAATGCATTCGATTTCTCCCGCATCCTTAATCATGCGAAGCGTCTGCACAACGCCGTTCAGGGGAATCAGTTCAACGCCTTCCAAATAGGAATCCAGCGTGTGATAATCATCGTAAATCAGATAGTCCGTTTCCACAAACAGCTTCGTGATGCCGTGCTGTTCGCAAAGAGACTTGACGTGCACCCGTTCGGGCGTTCCCGCTTCTGTGCGCATGCACACGCATTCCGGCGCCTGGCGATCGGCCTGTTCAACATAACGGAAGTCCGTGATAATGACCTGAGCATCTGCGGAAACGAAAACAGAACCTTCGCCGGTGTAACCGGTCAGCCAACGGATGTTTTCCGGACGGTGAATCAATGCCGCCGTATGATTATCGGGCTTAAAGGATTCAAGAAATGCCTTACAGCGATTCATGTCCATGCCTCCATTGTTTATCAGCTCTTACACTCTATTATAACACAGATTGTTTTGAATTACCAGTTATATATTCGATAAAAATACAAACATCAAAAAAACCCGCAGGTTCAAACCGAGTTTCTCCCGCGGCGCACGTCAACATCCGCTTATTGCTGCTGCCTTTCGACCCTGACAAGATTCACAGCATGACGCCGCACGGGACCCAGTCATCATCACCCACGAGCTATACTATTATACCACTTTCAAAGTATATTTACAAGAAGAAATTTCAGCTTTTTCGCCTCAACTTGCATTATACACAGAATTTTAACAGAAAAATGCTGCCGAAAGACGGGCATTTCTGCTAGACTCTGTGCATTGGGAGGAATCATTATGCGCTATGATCTTGTGATTTTTGATTTGGACGGAACGGTATTGAATGCGTGCAATCAGACGATGCGTCAATTCTTCTATCCTGAACATTCCGTGGATGCGGTGCGAAAAATGGTGGGCGGCGGTGTCGGAAAGTTGATTCGTCGCGCCGTGCCTGAAAATACATCAGATGCGGATTATGAACGCACGCTGGCATGGTTTCGCGAATATTATGCGGCGCATGCGGAAATCAAAACGGCGCCGTATCCGGGCATTTCAACCATGTTGTCCTCGCTTCGACAGGCCGGCATTCACGTTGCGTGCAATTCCAATAAATTTGATTCCGCCGTGCGCAATTTGTGTAAGAAATATCTCTCCCCGAATATTGAATTGGCGATGGGGGAGCGCACCGGCATTCCCAGAAAGCCGGCGCCGGATGCGGTGTATGCCACTCTCAATCACTTT
>CAVHAH010000018.1:0-16845 GCA_963633785.1 bacterium | reverse complement strand
GCGAAGGGCTGTCTGCACGCAAACGATGCCTACGATGAAATGTACAACAATCTATACAGCCTGATTATCTCCGACATCATGCTGCCGGACATCGACGGCTTTGAATTCGCCGAAACCGTTCGCCGCGTCAACAAGCACATTCCCATTCTCTTCATGTCCGCCAAGGACGATTTGCCCTCCAAGCAAAAGGGCTTTCTTCTGGGAATCGATGATTATATGGTCAAGCCCGTTCAGCTCGATGAGCTTCTCCTGCGGGTGCGCGCGCTGCTGCGCCGTGCCAACATCGAAGCCGAACGCAAGCTGGTTGTGGGCAATCTGGAGCTGGATGCCGACGGGCTGACCGCCGCAATCGACGGTTCGGAAGTGCCCGTGACCACCCGTGAATTCAACATTCTGTACAAGCTGCTGTCTTATCCGAAAAAGACGTTTTCCCGCGCGCAGCTGATGGATGAATTCTGGGGCATGGATTCGGAAACGGGTCTGCGGGCGGTGGATGTGTACATCACCAAACTGCGGGACAAATTCTCCGATTGCGACGGATTCGAAATCAAAACCGTTCGCGGTTTGGGCTACAAGGCGGTGTTGAAATGAAAGGCGAACAGGTGCGCAACAACCGTTTCCCAACGTCGCTTTTTTTCGTGTATCTGGGCGTGCTGCTTCTGATGAGCGGAATCCACACCGGTTTGGTGGTGGGCATGGCGGAAATGGGTTGGAACAAGCTGATGCAGACCCTCGTTCCGATTCTCTACTGGTCGGCGGTGGCCGTCGGGCTAACGGTTTTCACCCGCAAAAAGATTCAAAAGACCTACGAAGAACCGATGCACCGCCTTGCCGAAGCGACACAGCAGGTGGCGAGCGGCGATTTTTCCGTTTATGTGCCCCCGGTGAACCCCTCCGACAAGCCGGATTATCTGGATGTCATGATTGTGGATTTCAACAGGATGGTGGAGGAGCTGGGCAGCATCGAAACCCTGAAAACCGATTTCTTCTCCAACGTGTCCCACGAAATCAAAACGCCGCTGGCGGTGATTCAGAACAACGCCGAATTGCTTTTGGCGCAGAATCTGACCGAATCACAGCGTGAATACGCCGACACGATTTATCTTTCCGCGCGCCGCCTCGCCGATCTCATCGGCAATATCCTGAAGCTGAACAAGCTGGAGCGGCAAACGATTGTGCCCGATGTCGGGGTTTACAACGTCTGCGCCCAGCTGGCCGAATGCGCCCTGGGGCATGAACAGGCGTGGGAGCAAAAGGACATCGAATTCGATGCCGACATGGAGGATTGCGCAAATATTTCCGCCGATGCGGATTTGATGGCGCTCGTTTGGAACAATCTGATTGCCAACGCCGTGAAATTCACCGATCAAGGCGGCAAAATCACGCTGAGCGAATCTTCGGACGAAAATCAGGTGTATGTTCGGGTGAAAGACAACGGCTGCGGCATGAACGAGGAAACGAAAAAACACATCTTCGAGAAATTCTATCAGGGCGACACCTCCCACGCAACTTCGGGCAACGGACTCGGTCTTGCGCTGGTGATGCGCGTTTTACAGCTCAACGGCTTTCGCATTCATGTGGAAAGCGCCCCCGAAAAAGGAAGCACCTTCACGGTAATCATGCCGAAGGCGCAGAACGGAGAAACGGAAAATGGAGTTCTTTGATTATCTGAAAATCACGGTTGAGGACGATTTGTGTCCGCAATACATGGACGGCTACGCCTGTTTCGGCTGGCAGCAGGACGAGCATTTCGCCATCGAAAGGGCGGCAAACAAGGTCACCATTCGATTCAAGCGCAGCCGCAATATTCTCAACAAGGCGGAATTAACCCGCCTGCAGCGGCATTACGAGGCGTGTATGAAGGAGATTTCCGCACTGGAGGCGTCGAAAACCTCCGTGCCGACCATGGTGGCGCTGAGCTGCGGTCTGATCGGGTGCGCATTCATGGCGGGCTCGGTGTTCGCCGTAACCGCCCAACCGCCGATGATTCCGCTAACGGCCGTTCTGGGCGCAATCGGATTTGCGCTGTGGGCAGGGGCGTACTTCGGTTATCGCCTGGCAGAGCAAAAGAGAAGCGAAAAGGTTCTGCCGCTGATTGACGCCAAATACGACGAAGCCTGCGCCGTGTGCGAAAAGGCCCGACAGCTTTCGGGAATATAATCAAAACCGTGTATGGCGAAACGCCGTGCACGGCGTTTTTTTTACGGAAAAACGGCTTCGGTTGCGCATTAATAATTCACAAACAAAACTCAAGCATTTCGCAAACGAATGTACTGTATGATAGATTCATCAACAGGGGAGCGGTGATTCGCCGCTGTACCGAGAATATGAAAGGAGATTCATTATGGCAAAGTCGAAGTTGGTTGCGGCAAACGAAAAGATTGCCGAAAAGGTCACGGGAGGGTATCGGAAAATCGAAAACGCCGTTGTGGGCGGTTATCGCAAGATTGAAGACGCCGTTGTGGGCGGTTACAACAAAATCGAAGACGCGTTCGTAGAGCGCTACCTGACCCACGACAACGAAACCGCGGAAGAAGCAAAGAAGCGCCTGCAGGAACAGCGGGATTCGTGCAAATCAGTCAACGAATAATCAAGGAAACACCTTCGAAAACAACGGGTTTCACGCAAATCATTGAAGGCGGCAATGGGTTTCACCCTCAACAATCATCGAAGGCGATATTCGCAAGATGCTCCTTCGATGGCAACAGGTTTCACCCTCAACAATCAACGAAGGCGATATTCGCAAGATGTTCCTTCGGCGGCAACGGGTTTCACTCTCGGCAATCATCGAAGGCGATATTCGCAAGATGTTCCTTCGGCGGCAACAGGTTTCACATTCATCAATCAACGAATCATCAGGAGGAATTCAAAATGAAAAAGAGCAGTTTTGTGGCATTGGTTCTCGGAACAATCAGCGGCGTATTTTTCGCATTGGGCATGTGCATGGCGCTTCTTCCCGAATGGGGCGCGCGTCAGCAGGGCATTATCTGCGGCGTTATCGGCATTGTGCTCGGCCTGATTACGCTTGCGATTTGGCGTAAGATGGAAGGCAAAGCGCCCATCAAAGTCAGCGGCAAAACCGTTGCGAGCATTCTTCTGGGCGTGGTCGGTGCGCTGATTCTGGGCGTGGGCATGTGCCTGTGCATGGTATTCGGAAAGATGGTATTCGGCATTGTGGTCGGCCTGATCGGAATCGTGCTTCTGATTATGCTGATTCCGCTCACCAAAGGCCTGCACGACTGAACAAATCATCATCCCTCGGCATCGCCGGGGGTTTTCTATGTTGGCAAAGCCCTGAATATCGGGCTCTCGCAGACGCATAGAAGATTCGGCATCTGCTTGCGGTTTCCATTGTGCAACAAAAAATCCGAACCGTTTATCGGTTCGGATTTATATGGTGCCGAAGGTGGGACTCGAACCCACACGGTATCGCTACCAACGGATTTTGAGTCCGTCACGTCTGCCATTCCATCACTTCGGCATGTAATAAATGATACCACACTTCCATTCAAAAATCAAGTGCTTTCCCTCAATTTACGAAAAAACAAAAGAAGCGGCGTCCTGTTTTCGGGCGCCGCTCTTTGTCTTGGGGCAATCAGATTCCCATCATCAGTTTTCTCACGATTCCTGCCGCGTTCAGCAGGTCGAAGCGTTCTGCCAGGCTCAGCAGTTTGGAGCCGCTCAGGAAGGTTTCCGTGATTTCCGGGGCGAGTGATTGGGCGATGGACGGCACGATGGCCATCAGCAGCGCCACCACAACCGTGGCTTTCAGGAAGCCCAGAACGCCGCCGAGAACGCCGTCCAGACCCCGCAGAACGGGGAAGCTGATTACATGGTCCAGCAGATTCACAATCAGGCTGATCACGATGTAAATCAGCAGAAACGCCGCCACAAACGCTATCACGTTGAACACCGCCACCCACAGCGTTTGGTTCAGGTAATCCGAAAGCGTGGTCAATCCCAGCGCCTCAAACGCCTCTTGACGGATATTGTTGGAAAACGCATCCTGAAGGAATTTGAAGTTGCCGCCCAGCGACGCCACCGCTTCGGAAATGGCCGATTCGCCGCCCGAAACCACCTGTGAAACCGTTGTGAGCGCATTCTGCGTGGATGTGAAAAACTCGTCCGGTTCGAGATACTGGTTGAGCACCGCCATCAGCGTTTGATTCGACAATGCATAGTTCGCAATGCGTTCGTAAAGGCTCTGCGCACCGAGCCACGAGGCCACAAAGCCCACCGTGGACAGTCCCGACGCAATCAGACCCTTGTGCATTCCCGCCATGAATCCGAAGGCGAGAATCACCACAATCAGAATATCGACTATATTCATTGATCTCCTCCCGTATCAATCAGACATTCTTCAACGATACGAAATACAGGCTGTTGCCGCTTCCCAGAATCGCGATTTTGTCGTCCGTTACGCCGTATACCGTATCAAAGGAAAAATTCAGGCTGTACGCATCCACCTTCTGCCGACCCATTCGGGCAATCATCACATAGCCTTCGCTTGAAAAGCCGTAGACGCAATCGCTCTTCGCAATCAGCGCTTCGCAGGCAAATGGCATATGTACCAATTCATCGGACGACCCGCGAATCATGCGCACGTTTTTCATTTCGCTTGCGCCCTCGTATTCATCCGAGGGGGTGAATACCATGAGCGGATTGGCGGTGGATTCGTCGATATCGGCGAGCGTCCAGCCGTAAACCAGCGTGCGGTTGTCGGTGTTTTCGCGGCAGTTGTAATCGTAGCTTTTCAGATAGACATTGCCCGCCGTTACAATTTGCGAAGACTGGAAGATTGTGTGGTAAATCACCTGTTCGCTGTCGGTAATTTGGCCCACGATTCTGCGCCCGGGCTTGTAGGTCGACAATATACAGCTCGGTGCGGTGCCGGTGGTGTCCAGCGTCATCACCCAAAACAGGGAACCGTTGTTAAAGAATCCATAGTCTATGACCGTCTGTTCAGACAGTGTGATGCTGTCAACGCGGCGGCCGCCGTTTTCCATAATGACAATCGTGCTGTTTTTTTCCGGTTCAAGCACCACCGCCGCATACTGCGAACCCACGCATGCGGACAGGATGTTTGCGTCCATTTTGCCCGAGAATTCCGCCGTGCCCGTTGATGCGTCAATCAGCGTGAGCGAATCTCCGCTCCATGCGGCAATTCCCGAATCGTTTGCGCTTATTTCGGCGTTGCTTCCGATGGAATACGCCCATTGCGTGGTTCCGCCGGATGAGAGCTTGGCGATGGTGCCGCCGTCATAATAGACCGCGCCGTCTTTCAACGCCTGAACGTCCTGCAGGGTATTCAGCGCCACCTGCTTCACACTGCCGAATGCCGATTGTTGGGAGATGTTGTGGCTCAACTGCGCCACGCCCCAGGCAATCAGAATCGCCAGCGCCATGATAAACAGTACGATTGCCCATGGAAGCTTTTCCGTTCGGCTGCGTTCCATGGTTATCCTCCCGGATTGAATTTAAGGTATATGCACCCTTGTATAACATAACCTATTTTATTATAATAGAAGTGCTTTTATGATGCAACCGTGCGGTTGTAACGATATTGCGTTGAAAATACAACTTTTTTCTGAAGCGATGTTTCACGTGAAACATTCCGAGGTGAAAATTGGCAAAAACTGAGAAAAAACCGGCTCGTAAAAGAAGAACAAAGCGATGGCTGATTGCCTGCATCGCTTTGTTTGTGTTGGGGCTGTTCGGATGGATGTTTTTTCAGGCGAATGTGATTCATGTGCGCCGCGCGACCGTTCGATTGCAGGATCTTCCGCAGGAATTTGACGGAACCACCGTTCTTTACGCTTCCGATTTGGATATTTGCGGTTTTTTCGATGCGAATCGCATGATTCGGGTGTTTGAATCGATGGAGGGGCTGAAGCCCGACATTCTGCTTCTGGGCGGCGATTACGTTTCCGCCACGCTGATGCAGCGGCTGAATCAGAACAGCGCATCGTTGGAATCGGCGCAGCCTTTCTTTGATTATCTGGCGCAATTCCCGACAACGCTGGGCAAATTTGCGATTTGCGGCGACAATGACGGCGGATACGAATCGCTTCAGGCGAGAATTTCGGCTTCGGGCGTTCAGGTGCTGGAAAACAGCTGTGCGGTGATTCAAAAAAACGGCAGCGCCATCGGAATTGTGGGCGTTGGGGCGGATACCTCGGAGCTTTCGAGTTTGGCGGGTGAATTCGGCCATTCGCAGTGCATTATCGCTTTGGCGCACAGTCCGTCAAAACTGGTGGACATTCGGGTAACGGAAGCGGGTGACGGCGGCGCATGGGCGGATTTGATGCTTGCGGGGCATACGCACGGCGGTCAGGTGGTTCTGTTCGGAAAACCCATGCTCACGCTGAATGCGCAGGAGAAACAGCGATTGCAGGGCTGGTCGGCGAATTCGCTGGTCACAACGGGAATCGGGTGCGAAGGCGTGAATCTGCGGTTCGGCACAAGCGCCGAGGTTTGGCTGATTACGCTGGAATGCGCCGACGGCATTCGGGTGGAGTTTGATTCCTGATTGTTTCACGTGAAACATCTCGGAATCGCAATTCGGGAGAAGACGGATTGTTTCACGTGAAACATCGTGCGCTTTCGATTCGGGCGAAGTCGAATTGTTTCACGTGGAACATTTTCGGTTTCGAATCGTTTGTGTTTTTGTCGGGCATTTCGCAATTTTATATTTTTGTTGTTTCACGTGAAACAATGCGGAGCGGACGTTTTCGCTGTTTCACGTGAAACAATCGGCTAAAGACGGAAGGAAATCAAATGGAACCATATATTTGCTCGGATTGTCCGAGAAAATGCTCTGCGCTTCGGGGCGAAGTCGGCGGCGGCTTCTGCAAAATGGGCAGTGAGCCCGTGTTGGCGCGGGCGGCTTTGCATTTTGACGAAGAACCCGTGATTTCGGGAACGCGCGGCGCGGGAACGGTGTTTTTCTCGGGCTGTTCGCTGCGATGCGTGTTTTGTCAGAATTTCGAGATTTCGCACCGCAATTTCGGGAAAAAAGTGAGCGTTGAACGCCTGCGTGAAATTTATTTCGAATTGATTGCGCAGGGCGCTCAGAATATCGATTTGGTGAATCCCACGCACTTCACGCGCGCCATTCTGGAATCGCTCAAGGGCGGTTTGCCCGTTCCCGTAATCTGGAACAGCGGCGGATACGACAGCGTTGAAACCATTCGCGCGCTCGACGGCCATGTGCAGGTGTATCTGCCGGATTTGAAATACATGTCCGATGTGTCATCGGGGCGGTATTCGCACGCAAAGGATTACTTTGCCGCCGCTTCGAAGGCGCTCAAAGAGATGGTTCGCCAGGTCGGACCTGTGGTTCTGAACGAAGACGGCGCCATTCAATCGGGCGTGATTGTTCGCCATTTGATTCTTCCGGGCTGTGCGGATGAATCCATCGCCATTCTCGACTGGATTCACGAGAATCTTCCCGGGGCGTGGGTCAGTCTGATGGCGCAATATCTGCCGTTCGGCGAAGTGGAGGGCGTGGATGAACTGAATCGCCGCCTTACGCAGGAGGAATACGACAAGGTTTGCGATCATCTGATGGACATCGGCATTGAAGACGGTTTCGTGCAGGAATTGTCTTCCTCGGATGAAAAATATATCCCGAAGTTTGATTTAACGGGCATTTAACGGAGGACACGACTTGGAACTGCGTTTTGCGCCGCTCTTTTCAGGGTCGAGCGGCAATTCTATATATATAGGAACAAACAGAACCCATTTGCTCACGGATGCGGGCGTTTCGGGTTCGAAAGTGATTGAGGAGCTGAAGAAAATCGGCGTGAATCCTGCCGACATCAACGGCATTCTGGTCACCCACGAACACATTGACCATATCAAGGGCGTGGGCATTCTCGCCCGAAAGCTGCACGTTCCCATTTACGCCACCGAAGGAACATGGGCGGGAATGGAACAGAAAATCGGCAAAATTTCGCTGAATCAGCAGGTGATTATTCAAACAAATGCCCCATTTTACATCGGCGATATCGACATTACCGCATTCCCCACGCCGCATGATGCGCTTGAACCGTGCGGTTATTCGTTTTCGGTGGGTTCGTCGAGATTTTCGCTGGCGACGGACATCGGCTATATTCGAGACGGCTGGATGAAGGCGGTTTCGGGTTCGGATGCGGTGCTGCTGGAGGCGAATTACGATCCCGACATGCTGACCGCCGGGCCGTATCCGTTTGATTTGAAAAAGCGGATTCTCTCCCGCAAAGGGCATCTTTCCAACGATGATGCGGGGCTTGCGGCGGTTTCGCTGGTTCGCGCGGGGGCGAAGCAGATTATTCTGGGGCATTTGAGCAAGGAAAACAATTTTCCCGAGCTGGCGCTGCGGACGGTGGAGCTGGTTCTGCGGCAAAACGGCATCGACCCCGAAAGAGATGTTGAATTGGTGGTTGCGGCAAGAGACGAAGCCACGGGGCTGTTTGCCCTGAATGCGAGCTACGATTAAATCGAACAGCCGTTCGTTTTCAGGCAATCGAACCGCCCGAAAAGGCGTTTATCCACACAACCCACAACTTCCTCAACACCTTATCCACAAACAATCAACACCGATAAACTTTTGAAAAAATTCCCGCAGGGCTTGATTTATTCAGCATTCTCTGCTAGAATTCTTCTTGGTTATCCACAATATCCACACGTTTTTCCACAAAGTTTCTGTGGATTGTGGAAAAGTGATTACGAATAGCAAGGAGTTGCGCACCGTGGCAAGATATACGAATGCCGATTTGGAGAAATGGAACGCCATAAAACGCTCGTTGAGCGACGGCAAAGTCATCAACAAGGTGTTTTTTGATCAGTTCATACAGCCGATGACGCTGTTTGCGGTAACCGATACGGAGGTTATGATTACATCCGAAGCGGGTCAGATTCTGCCGACGCTGCTGAATCGCTACCGCACAACGCTCGATGCCGCCATTCGCACCAGTTTCGGCATGGGATTTTCGCTGAAAATCGTTTCGCAGGAGGCTGCCCTTACGCAGATGGGGCAAACGGGACAGCAGATTCTGAATCCGAAATACACGTTTGAAAACTTCGTGGTGGGCAATTCCAACCGCTTCGCCTATGCTTCGTCGCTGGCGGTGGCGGAAGCGCCGGGCGACGTTTACAACCCGCTTTTCGTTTACGGAAACGTGGGATTGGGCAAAACGCACCTGATGAACGCCATCGGCAACTACATTCTGCATTCCAATCCGATGTCCAACGTGCTTTTCATGACCACGGAGCAGTTCACCAACGAATTCATCACGCTTGTGGCATCGAAAAAGAGCATCAGCGGCCTGCGTGAACGCATGCGCAATGTAGACGTTCTGATTTTGGACGATATTCAGTTTCTCGCCAAAACGAACGCCACGCAGGAGGAATTCTTCCATACATTCAACGACCTTTACAGCAAGGGCAAGCAGATTATCGTGTCTTCGGATCGCCCGCCCAAGGAGCTGCCGACATTGGAAGAGAGAATCCGTTCCCGCTTCAGCATGGGCTTAATCGTGGACATTCAGAAGCCCGATTACGAAACCCGTGTGGCGATTCTGCGCAAAAAGGCCGACGAGGAATACATCGACATTCCCTATGATGTTATCGAATACATCGCCTCGCATCTGGATCGTTCGATTCGAGATTTGGAGGGTGCGCTGGTGCGCGTGAAGGCGGAAGCCCGCGCGATGGATTCGGACATCACCATGGAATCGGCCATGCGAACGCTTGAATCCATCGTGCAGGTGCAGGACACGCGCGAAGTTACGCCGGAGTTGATTCTGCAAACCGTTGCGAAGCGCTATGATTTGGAAGCGGACGACCTGATTTCCTCCAAGCGCAGCCGCAATATCGTTCTGCCCCGTCAGATTGCCATGTATCTGTGCCGTTC
Organism: bacterium; assembly: GCA_963633785.1. Taxonomy (GTDB): domain Bacteria; phylum Bacillota; class Clostridia; order Christensenellales; family Aristaeellaceae; genus Faecivicinus. The sequence goes on along the minus strand of CAVHAH010000018.1, from coordinate 6,950 downwards.
GATGCTGAATATGACGACCACCGCCATCGGCAAAACCTTCGGCAATCGCGACCACACAACGGTTCTGCACGGATGCGATGTGGTTGCCGAGCAGTTGAAAGACAACTACGCCCTGAAGCGCACGGTCGAGGAGATTACGGAGCTGGTCAAAAACGGCTGATTGTGGATAACCTGCGGTTTATCCCCATTTATCCACAATGCTTTCCCGGCCCCAAAACCCCGTCTTTTGGGGGCTGTTTTGGGGTTTTCCACACAATCCACACACCTACTACTACTACTGTATATTATTTCTACTACAAGCTTTGTTATTGAGGGGGCAAGCGACATGCGTTTCAGATGTTCCGTTGAAAAGCTCGTTGAAGGGCTTCAAATCGCCACCAAGGCGCTCGCACAGCGCACAACCAATCCGATTCTCGAATGCGTATTGATTGAAACCGACGTTGATCAGATTATTCTGACCTGTTCCGATGAAAGAATCACCATCGTCACCCGCCTGGAAGCCGATATCGACGAACCGGGCCGCGGCGTGGTTACGGGCAAGCTGTTCAACGAAATCATTCGCCGTTTGCCGCAGGGCGAGGTGCTGATTTCCATGAACGACAAGTTTGTGTTCAACATCCGTTCTTCCGCATCCAAAATGAACATCTCCGGTCAGGACGCCGATTTGTTTCCGCCGCTGCCGAAACTCGAAGACATTCGCGCGGTTTCCCTGCCGCAGGATATGCTGCGCGACATGATTCAGAAAACCGAATTCGCAATTTCGGCCGACGATATGCGCGAAGTGCTCACGGGCTGCCTTTTGGAAATCGATAACGGCGATGTGAATATGGTTGCGCTCGACGGATTCCGCATGGCGCTGTGCCGCATGAAGTGTTCCGAGATTCTGGAGAAGGTGTCCGCCATCATTCCGGGGCGTGCCATCGGCGACATCGGCAAGCTGCTTTCGGAAGACGAAGACGCTTTCGCAACGCTGTCTTTCGGCGGCGGAAAACTGCATATCGGGCTGGATCAAACGGATATCTATGTGATTCTGGTTGCGGGGCAGTATGTCAATTATCGCCAGATTCTGCCCAAATCCTTCGCAACAACGGTGGTTGTGGAGCTTGAGCCGTTCCGCCGCTGCGTGGACCGTGCCCAGCTGATTGCCCGCGAAGGCAACAACAACCTGCTGCTTTTGAAGATTGCCGACGACGAACTGGTGATCGAGGCGCATTCTACAATCGGCGACGTGCACGAGGAACTGGACATTCAGCAAACGGGCGCGAATATGAACATCGCATTCAACGTGAAATACCTGATTGACGTTGTGCGCTATATCGATGCCAAGCAAATCGAAATTCGCCTGAACGGGCCGGTCAGCCCCTGCATCATCCATCCCGTGGACGATTCGGACTACATTCACCTGGTTCTGCCCGTGCGCACCAGCGCAACCAACAATTAAACGCCCGAAAACGCCCGTCAGACGCGTTTGAAAATCAAAACGGGGAATTTATCGCCCGAACAAACAAAACCGCCGCAGAACGCAAAAGAAACGTTCTGCGGCGATTCTCATTCAGCCGTGTATCCTTTTTCCCGAATTACCCGCACGATGCCGTTTACCTGTTCGCGGCAGATTTCCTCGGTCGGCCCTTCCGCCATTACCCGAATCACGGGTTCTGTGCCCGATTCACGAAGCAGAATGCGGCCGCTGTCGCCCAGCGCCGATTCCGCCGCCTTGACGGCCGACTGCACGCAAGCGTCGTTTCGCGCGGCGGCTTTGTCCTTCACGCGCACGTTTTCAAGCACCTGCGGATAGATTTTCAAGGGTTCTGCGAGCTTGGAAAGCGGCTGTTCCTTCGCCAGCATCACTTCCATGATTTTCAGGCTGGTCAGAATGCCGTCGCCCGTGGAGGCGTATTTCGAGAATATGATGTGTCCGCTCTGTTCGCCGCCCAAACGGCAGCCGTGTTCCGCCATGTATTCATACACATAGCGATCGCCCACGGCGGTTTTCGCATATTCGATGCCGAGCGCGTCAAACGCCTTGTAAAGGCCGAAGTTGGACATCACGGTGGTCACCACCGTATTGCCCATCAGCATTCCGCGCTCCTTCATATACCGTCCGCAGACATACAGAATGTGGTCGCCCGTGAATACATTGCCCTTTTCATCCACGCACAAACAGCGGTCGGCATCGCCATCGAAGGCGAAACCCACGTCCAGATTCTTTTCCGCAACCAGCTTTTGAAGCCCCGTGATGTGCGTTGAACCCGCATCACGGTTGATATTCACGCCGTTGGGTTCGTTGTTGATGACATAGGTTTTCGCCCCCAGCGCCTCGAACACCGTTTTCGCAATGCTCCAGGCACTGCCGTTTGCGCAGTCCAGACCGATGCGCTTTCCCTTGAACGAATACAGCCCCAGCGAAATCAGATAGCCGATATAGCGGTTGCGCCCCGCAACATAGTCGACCGTGCGCCCGATATCCGCCCCCGTTGCAAACGGCAGCGATTCAAACCGTTCGCCGAACACCTCGAGATTGCCGTCCAAATAGGATTCGACCAACGCAATCAGGGTATCGTCCATCTTTTCGCCCTGATCGTTGATCAGCTTGATGCCGTTGTCGTAGTAGGGATTGTGGCTTGCGGAAATCATGATGCCGCAATCGAAATCGTCCACCCGCGCGACATACGCCACCGAAGGCGTTGTGGTCACGTGCAGAAGATACGCATCTCCGCCCGAAGCCGTGATGCCCGCCGCAAGGGCGTATTCAAACATATAGCTCGAACGGCGCGTGTCCTTGCCGATTACGATTCTTGCGCTCTGGTGAATGCCGTTTCTGCGCCGCTTTTCGCCGTAGTACCAGCCCAAGAAGCGGCCCACCTTGAATGCGTGATCCGCCGTGAGCTTCACGTTCGCTTCCCCGCGGAAGCCGTCCGTTCCGAAATATTTTCCCATGGTTATTTCCTTTCCGCAATGATGCCGCCGGTTTTGTGAATGCTGTTTGCCGGAACCGTGCCCCGCACGCACGAAAGCGGATAGACAATGCTGTTTCTGCCCACAACCGTTCCCGGATTCAGCACGCTGTTGCAGCCGATTTCAACGAAGTCGCCCAGCATTGCGCCCACCTTTTTGCGGTTCGTGGCCATGCGCTCTTCCCCGTCTTTCAGAATCACGGGCGCCTTGTCCGAACGGACGTTGCTGGTAATCGACCCTGCGCCCATGTGCGCTTTATACCCTAAAATGCTGTCGCCCACATAGTTGTAATGCGGCACCTGAACCGAATCGAACAGAATCACGTTTTTCAATTCAACCGAATTGCCTACCACGCAGTTGTCCCCCACCAGCGCACTGCCCCGAATGAATGCCCCGTGGCGCACCTCGGTGTTCGCCCCGATGATGCAGGGCGCACCCAGATAAGCCGTGGGCGCAATCGAAGCGGTTTTGTGAATCCAGACGTGTTCGGAGATTTCTGTGTATTCGTTTTTGTCGAGTGTTTCCCCCAGCGCAAGAATCATATTTGCGATGCCCTCGAGCGCCTCGAAGGGATATTGAAACCGATTCAGATAATCCGCCGCCGAAGTGTGCGCCGTATCGAATAATTCGGAAATCGTGAACATAATCGCAGTCCTTTCTGTTTGAGTGAAGCGTTATCCGTAAATGATAGAAAAAACGCCCGAATTGATAAAATTCGACAGAAAAAGCGAAATTCCTGCATGGGTGAAAGAATAAAACGAATGAATCGCGGGCAAAACAGAAAAAACGGGAAAATGCAATAAGAAAAGTTGCACTGAGTTGTATTTGATGTTATAATAAAAATGGTATACTATAATTCTGTTATGGATTTATAAGAATAGCGAGATCAAGGAAGATTAAATGATATGAATTTGTTGTCACTTTTTTCGGGATGCGGTGGAATGGATATTGGGTTCGAAGGTTCCTTTGATTGCTTAAAAAAATCCATCAACGCAGAATTACATCCGGAGTGGATTGTTGCTGATCATGGAAATTGGGTTACAGTGGCACCAACGATTTTTAAGACGGTCTTTGCAAATGATATTCGTCCAGATGCAAAAGCAGCGTGGGTGTCGTATTTTTCGAAGAAAAATGCCAATGCGAATAAAATATATCATTTGGATAGTATTGTTGACTTGGTAAAAAGAGTAAAAAACGGAGAAGATATTTTTCCTCACAATATAGATATTGTCACGGGAGGATTTCCTTGTCAGGATTTTTCTGTTGCAGGAAAGAGACTTGGTTTCAATTCGCAAAAAAGTCATCTTGGCGGTGCTCTTGAAGAAGATGAACCATCTGTGGAAAGCCGCGGTCAACTCTATATGTGGATGAGAGAAGTTATTACAATTACAGAGCCGAGATTATTCATAGCAGAGAATGTAAAAGGACTTACGAATCTAGATGATGTTAAAGAGGTTATAGAACGAGATTTTGCGCAAGCGGGAAATGGTGGGTATCTTGTTGTTCCTGCAAAAGTACTTTATGCTCCAAATTATGGGGTTCCTCAATCGAGAGAGAGAGTTATTTTCTTTGGATTTAAAAAGAGTTCCTTAACAAAGGAAGCAAAGAGTGCGCTTCAATCTGAAGTTATAGATGAACTATATGATCCCTATCCGCCTAAAACACATGGTGATGTTGGACTTTCTCCTGTGGTGACTGTGAAAGATGCATTACTTGATCTCGATGAACCTGAAATGTCTGACGATCCATCTCAAAACAAGTATTCAAAAGCAAAATATATGGGAAGTCACTGTCAGGGACAAACGGAAGTAAAAATGAACTCAGTTGGTCCGACGATACGGTCAGAGCATCATGGAAACATTGAGTATAGAAGGCTTTCTGTTGAACACGGAGGAAAGCATAAAGAAGAATTGGAGAAAGGACTATCGGAAAGAAGATTGTCTGTAAGAGAGTGTGCAAGAATACAAACTTTTCCTGATGATTATCAATTTATTTTAAAACAAACAGAGGAAAACGTATCGGTTTCGGCTAGCGATGCTTATAAAATCATAGGAAATGCTGTTCCTTGCGTGTTAGCATATAACATTGCTAAAAATATAGAATCTAAATGGATCAGGTATTTCAAGGAGGATTATTGATATATGATTGTATCCACAAATCCTAAGCCTAGTCTTGAAGAATTTCAAAACCTAATGAAAAAAACTGACAATCTATTAAATAAAGATGCGTTGATTAGACCAAAGTACTATGCCGGGAGAGGCGGAAATCCGCTTGAGGATGATGTTAAAGAAGCGTTGGACGAGTGTTCTAAAGGAACGGTGTTTGATGGTACGATAGAAAAAGTATCAGGACAGAGATTTCCGGACATAGTGGCAGCGAAACTCTACGGCGTTGAAGTAAAAAGCACAAAAGATGATCACTGGAAATCGACAGGCAGCAGTATTCTTGAAACAACGAGAGTTCACGATGTTGAAAGAATATATATGACATTCGGAAAGCTCGGCGGAAATCCGATTGAGTTTCTTTCCAAACCTTATGAATCGTGTTTGTATGATATAGCGGTAACACATATGCCAAGATATTTGATTAACATGAAGTTGGGAAAGGGAGAAACTATATTTGAAAAGATGGGCATTTCGTATGATGAATTGCGACAAATGGATAATCCTATAGCTCCTGTTGCAAAGTATTACAGAAGCCAACTTAAGCCGGGGGAAAGTTTGTGGTGGACGGGAGATTCCACAGAAGAAACAGTTTCTGCAAAAATAAGATTGTGGAAGAAAGTAGAACCGGAAGAAAAGCATTTTTATACCATTTATGGCTGTGTTAATTTTCCAGAAGTATTCAGTGGAAATTATGAACGATACGCACTTTGGCTCACGTCTCAAGGCATCGTTGATCCTCATATCCGTGATCAGTTTTCGGCTGGAGGAAGAGAAGAAATGGTATTATCTTCTGGAGAGAAAACAACATTTCCGGCTGTATATCGAAGAGTAAAAGAATACCGTTCCCTTTTTATTCAAAGAATGGGACAAAATAATCCTGCGGTTCTTTGGGAAAAAGAACGGAGTGATAAAAAAACTCTAGAAAGAAGATTGAGAATTTGGTCAAAAGAAGTATCGAATACAAATAGGAATGATTATGAAAAATCTATGGATGCACTTAGTGTTTTGTTTTCGGAATATCTAACACCTGATAAATGAAAACAACAAGATGTATTGAAGGATAATAAAAAAACGGGAAGGACGTTTTCATCCTTCCCGTTCGTTTGGTTTTCAGGCTTCTTCGGGTTCTTCGCTCTGCTGGGCGTCGGCGAGTTCGCCTTGCTTTAGCAGATCCATGAATTCTTCGCCCGTGATATTTTCGTTTTCTCGGCTTTTATCTTAAAATGTCTGAATCTTGTAAAAGAATCGGGCTTATGATATAATGAGAATGGTTGATTATATGCGGGATAATGCTTGTTTGATGGAACGGAAAGAGGAATGCGTAATGGAAGAGCGGAAAATGTCACCTGTTCTAAAATGGGCAGGTGGAAAGACGCAACTGTTAGAACAGATTGCGGACAATATGCCTGCTTCCTATAATCACTACTACGAACCGTTCTTAGGCGGCGCTGCCGTCCTTTTGAGCGTATCTCCTACACAGGCGTTCGTCAATGACATAAACGAACAGCTTGTAAATTTATATACACAGCTTAAAACAGCCGCTGACAGTGTTATTGAAAAGGTCAAAGAAATGGATGCACGCCCTTGCGACAAAGAATTATACTATGCCGTTCGCGAATTGTATAACAAAAAGATTGCTACAAGGGCTTTTGACGCTGAATGTGCCGCACTCATGATATGGATTAACAAACATTGCTTCAATGGGCTTTATCGTGTCAACAGTCACGGACTATTCAACGTCCCGTATAACAACAAAATTGGCGGAAGGTCGATTGATGAAGACAATATCAGAACAATTTCCGAATATCTCCGTCAATCGGATATTAAAAT
>CAVHAH010000017.1:5321-16859 GCA_963633785.1 bacterium | reverse complement strand
GGCTGTTAACCGAAGGGTTGTAGGTTCGAGTCCTACCTGAGGCGCTTCACCACCTAATCTTTTGATTGGGTGGTTTTTTGTGTTCGGAGCACAAGATTTATCCCCCGATACCGGATTTCCGATATTGGGGGATTGTTTTATGGATTGCTATCGGGAACGGGTGATTTATTTCAGCGCATTCACACGGTCTATCAGCTTTTGATAAATCGGAATCATTTCCGGTTCGGTGCATACTTGAAGCACGTCTTTCGGCGCAAACCACTTTACGCCGCTGTTTTCGTCGGGCTTGATGTGAATGCTTTGCGCATCATCGGCCTGCAGCAGGTAGGTCAGATTCAGGTGCAGGTGGGGAACGACGTATTTGCCGCGTTTGATATGCGCTTTCACGGTCAAAATTTCCGATGAAATCGGGAGGCTTTGCATCGGCTGAATGCGTGTTGCCCCCGTTTCCTCCTGCGCTTCTTTTACAGCGACCGCAAGCGGATCATCCTGACCGTCCGCATGGCCGCCCGTCCACGACCAGCTGTTGTAGATATTATGGTAGATGAGCAGAACGCGCGATCGATCGGGATTCACAATCCACGACGAGACGGTGAAATGCGCAGTTTCATTGCTTCGAAAAAGCAAATCGGGAAACAATTCGATGTAGCGGCGCATCATGCGCACATCCTGCCGTTCCTGTTCGCATTGCGGAACATAATTTTGAATAGAATCGATAAAACCCATATGCACGCCTCCGAATTATCCGAAATGACGCAGAAGGTCGGTGACCTTTCCGAGAACGGTGACTTCAGGCGCATAAATCGGCGCCATCGTGGGATTCTCGGGCTGAAGGCGCACGCCATCCCGCTCGTAAAAAATGCGTTTCACGGTTGCTTCATCGTCAATCATCGCCACTACGATTTCGCCGTTTTCCGCCGTGTTTTGCTGACGAACTACCAGAATATCGCCGTCATAAATGCCCGCATCAATCATGCTTTCGCCCTGAACGCGCAGGCAGAACATCTCATCACGGCCGACGAGCGATTGCGGAAGAACCAGGTAATCCTCGATGTTTTCGATGGCGAGAATCGGCAGCCCCGCCGTAACGCGCCCAACCAGCGGAATACTGCGTCCGCGGGCACGAGAGCCGTCTGTAATCTCCAAAGCGCGCGGCTTGGTCGGATCGCGGCGAATCAGCCCCTGCTCTTCGAGGTGATTTAAGTGAACATGTACGGTGGAAGTGGACTTCAACCCCGTGGCGGCGCAGATTTCTCGAACGGACGGCGGGTAGCCCCTCGATTCGATTTCCTGCTTGATAAAATCCAGTATTTTTTGCTGGTTCTGTTTCGCATCGCGCATACAATCATCTCCTTTTGATTATTATATCACGACTTTTTTCCAAAATCAAACATTTGTTCGATGCTCGTGAAAAGAATTCATGTTATAAATTCAGAAAAAGTGAAATTTTCTGTGTCAAAATATAGCAAAAAGTGTTTGAATGTGGTATAATGTGGAATATGAAATCGTGTCGGGAGGTGAGACGGATGGCGGAAAAGGAATTTTCGGGAACGTATTCGCACAATATCGACCCCAAAGGACGTGTCACCATACCGTCTGCCTACCGTGAAGCACTGGGCGAAAAATTCACGCTGGGAATCAACAACGATTTTACGGCGCTGGCGCTGTATCCCGAAGCGGAGTGGAAGCAAATCAGCGAACGACTGAACCGCATTCCGATCAGCGATGCGAAGGGCATGAAGTATGTTCGAATGATCAAGGCGTTTTCGTATCCGGATCAGGAGATGGACGGTCAGGGGCGAGTGCTCTTGCCGCAGCTTATGCGCCAGAAAGCGGGAATGGATCGGGCCATCAGTTTTGTGGGCGTGGGGCGGTATTTGGAAATTTGGGATGAACGCCGCTTCATGAACGAGACGATGCAGGTTGAAGAGAATTTCGATACATTGCTCGACTATGTCAACGACCGCTACTATGGGAAAATAGAGCCGGAGGAATAGTGCGATGAAGATTTCAATGAGCAGAAGTCGGGAGAAATCCCTTTCGAGAGCATTGATGTTCTTGGCATTGCTGGTTCTGATTGTCGGTTTGATTTTTCAGATTACCATGAAAATCAAAGTGAATGCACAGGAAAAGGAGATTGCGAATGTTGAGGGGCAGATACAATCGCTCAACGCCGATATTCTGAATCTTCAGCTGTGCATTGATCAAAGCTACGATATTTCCGCAATCGAGCGGAGGGCGGAAGCGCTCGGCATGGAGAAAATCGACGAATCCCGTGTTCGCGTGGTAACGCTTTACACGCCGTCGAATACATCGTCACAAACCGCAATGGCCGTAGGAAACGAAGAATAAAACAACATTCATACGCTCAGGAATCTCACCTGAGCGCATGGCTTTTGGTGTGCAATCGACACCGCATATGATTATCAATACAGGGGGATGCCCAATGAAACTGGAAATGGTGGCAGAGAATCTGCCCGGATTGATTCGCATTATCGGTTCGGGTGAAACGCAGATTACTTCCGTTTGCGATGATTCCAGAAAGGTGAAGCCGGGTGCATTGTTCGTATGCACGCCGGGTTTGAAGGTTGACGGCCATAAATTCGCACCGCAGGCAGTGGAGAAGGGTGCCGTGGCATTGCTGGTGGAGCACGAAGTCGAAATCGATGTTCCGCAGATTCTGGTTGAAGACGTGCGCAAGACGGTTGCTTATGCGGCGGCGAATTTTTACGGACAGCCCGCAAAGCAGCTTCGGCTGATCGGCATCACGGGAACGAAGGGCAAGACCACCACCAGCTTTCTGCTGAAATCCGTTTTCGAAGCGGCGGGTTACAAAGTCGGCCTGATCGGAACGGTTTGTTCGATGATTGCTTCGGAAGCGATTCCCTCGGAATTAACCACGCCCGACCCGATTGAAACGCAGGCTTTGCTGAAAAGAATGGCGGATGCGGGCTGCGAATTCGTGATTATGGAAGTTTCCGCACACGCTATCGATATGCATCGGCTGGCGGGTCTGCGGTTTGAAGTCGGCGCATTCAGCAATTTCTCCCAGGATCACTTGGATTATTTCAAGGACATGGATAGCTATTTTGCGGCGAAGATGCGCTTCTTTACGCCGGAGGCGGTGGAAAACATCGTCTATAATGTCGATGATGAACACGTCGCCCGGGGAATTGCATCGCTCGAACGCCCCGCAATGCGCATCGGCATTCGGGATTGTGCGGATGTGTATGCGAAGGATATCGAAATCGCCGAGCGCGGAACGTGTTTCAAAATGACCTGGCACAAGCGTTTCTGTCAGACGGTGAATCTGAAGCTTGCCGGAATCTTCAATGTATACAATGCATTGCTGGCGGCGGGCATTGCGATTTGCGCGGGCATTTCGGCGCAGGCTATTCAAGACGGACTGGAGAGCATTCGCTCCGTTCCGGGAAGAATCGAACTGCTCGATACCTCCACGCCCTATCGGGTGATTCTGGATTACGCACACTCTCCGGACAGCCTGGAGAATATTCTGAAAACCGTTCGGCAGACGGCGAAGGGGCGCATGATTGCCCTGTTCGGCTGCGGCGGCAACCGCGATGCCTCGAAGCGTCCGATTATGGGCGAAATCGCAGGTGAATTGGCGGACTACTGCATATTGACCAGCGACAATCCCCGCAATGAAGATCCCCTGGAGATTCTGCGTGAAATCGAAGAGGGCATTCGCTCAACGGGTTGTGAATATGTGGTGATTGAGAATCGCCGTGAAGCGATTCGATATGCATTGCAGCACGCACAGCCGAGCGATGTGGTGGTTCTTGCGGGCAAGGGCCACGAAACGTATCAGGAAATATGCGGCGTGAAGCACCCGTTTGATGAAAAAATCATCGTGCGTGAATTGCTCGATGAGCTCATGGACGATATGTGATTTCGGAGGCGATTCAAATGCAGAGATTGATTATCACGGCGCTTGTCGCCTTTGCCCTGGCCATGCTGATGGGCCCGAAAACAATCGAGTGGCTCAAGAAGCTGAAATTCGGTCAGACCGTTTACGAGCTGGAGCCGGAATCGAACAAGAAAAAGAACGGAACGCCGACCATGGGCGGCATGATTTTCGCGATTCCCGCATTGATTGCGGCGGTGGCTTTGGCAATCAACGATACGCGCTTTGATTATCTTCTGATGATTCTCGTTTGCGCATTCGGATTCGGCCTGATTGGCTTTGTGGATGATTTCATCAAGGTAAAGCTGAAGCGTTCGCTCGGTCTGACGCCGAAACAGAAGCTGATTCCGCAAATCGTTCTGGCAATCGGTTTGAGCGTATGGGCGTATCTGAATCCCACAATCGGTTCGAAATGGGTGATTCCGTTTGTGAATGTCGAATGGGATTTGGGATGGGTGTTCATTCCCGTTATGGTATTCGTGCTGGTCGGCACGGTGAATTCCGCCAATCTGCTCGACGGTTTGGACGGATTGTGCGGCGGCGTATCGCTGGTGGACTTCGGTACTTTCGCATTGATTGCCATTGCGCTGGCATCCGCAAACGAAGCGAATGCCTCGAACCTGATGAACGTGGCGGTATTCGCGTGTGCAATGGTCGGAGCGCTTTTGGGATTCCTGCGCTTCAATGCGCATCCTGCGAAGGTGTTCATGGGCGATGTCGGTTCGTTCTTCCTGGGCGGCGGCATTGCCGGAATCGCATTGGTCACGCGCCTTTCGCTGCTGTTGCCGATTATTGCGCTGGCGCTGTTCATGTCCAGCCTTTCCGACATCATTCAGATTCTGCATTTCAAGCGCACCCGCATCAAGACGGGAACGGGCAAGCGCGTGTTCCGCATGGCGCCGATGCACTATCATTTCGTATTGGGCGGCATGGCGGAAACGCATGTTGTGAATATGTATGTGGTGACCACGGCTGTTCTTTGTTTGGTGGCGCTGCTGGGTTTTGTGAAGTAAAATACGATTTGCACAGGTGGCTGTAAAGGCAGCCACCTGCGATTCATACATTGACTCTGTAAAGGAGGAAAAAACATGATTCAAAAAGCGATGGTTCTCGGCATGGCCCGAAGCGGTATTGCGGCAGCGAAACTGCTTTTGCTGCGAGGTGCAGAGGTTTGGGTTTGCGATCAGAAGAAGAAAGAAGATTTCAACGGCGCACTCGATGAACTCGAAAAAGCGGGAGCGCATTTGGTATTGAATGAGGAACAGCCGGAAAAATATCTTCCCGGACTGGATGCGCTGATTGTCAGCCCCGCAATCGATATGGAACACAAGCTGGTTCTGCGCGCGAAGGAGCTCGGCGTGGAGGTTATCGGCGAAATCGAGTATGCGTTTCGTGAATCCAACGGCTTGCTGTTGGCGGTCACGGGAACAAACGGAAAAACCACAACGGTAACGCTTCTGGGCGAGATTTTCAAAAATGCGGGCCGCACTACATATGTGGTGGGCAATATCGGCAATCCCTATTCGGGCGCCGTTCCGCAGATGCGTGCGGGCGATGTTACCGTTTGCGAGATTTCTTCCTTTATGATGGAAACGGCGGTGAAATTTCATCCCGCAGTTGCGGCGGTTTTGAATATTTCGGAAGATCACCTGAACCGCCACCACACGATGGAGAATTATATCGCCCTCAAGGAACGCATTTTCGCCAACAGCGGTGCGGAGGATTTCGTTGTTCTGAATTACGATGACGAGATTGTTCGGGATATGGCGAAGCGCACAAACGGCAAAGTGGTCTGGTTCTCTTCGCGTGAAACCGTTCCGTACGGAGCGTTTGTGAAGAACGGAATGGTTGTGTTCGGAACGGAAAGCACCTACACAACGGTTTGCCGCACGGATGAAATCTATATCCCCGGCGAACACAATCTGCGCAACGCTCTGGCGGCCACGGCGATGGCGACCGTTACGGGAATTCCCGCACCCGTGATTCGGCATACGCTGCGCACATTCAAAGGCGTGGAACATCGCATTGAATTCGTGCGTGAATTGGACGGCGTTCGCTTTATCAATGATTCCAAGGGCACCAATGTGGATTCCACCATTCAGGCGGTTCGCGCGATGAATCGCGATACCACGCTGATTCTGGGCGGCTATGATAAGCATTGCGATTTCTCGCCGCTGGTAGAAGAAATTCAGAAGGCGCCCATTCGCAAGATTCTGCTCATCGGCGTAACCGCAAAGCAAATTGCCGATACGCTCGACAAATACGGATTCACCGAATACGAGCATTGCGGAACGGATTTCAAGCATACGGTGGAACGCGCGTTTGAGATTACGCCGTCGGGCGGCAACGTGCTGTTTTCGCCCAGCTGTGCGAGCTTTGATATGTTCACCGATTATGAAGCGCGCGGACGCATTTTCAAGGAGTATGCCAATGCGCTGACGAGCCGCAAGTGAAACGCATGGGAAACGAAAGACGAATAAAGAGATTGCTGCTTTTGATGATTGTGCTTGTCTGTGCGGGCATTCTCGCCGTGATACTGATGCGCGGCGTATTCGTTTTGAAAAACGTGATTATCGAAGGCACAACTTCGTTTTCCGATAACGATATCATTCGTTTGGGAAAATTCGAATTCGGACAGTCCATCGGGAAAATCAATGCAGATCGAGTGCGTGAAAACCTCGAGAGCAGCGGGAAACTGGCGGTGGACAGCGTTACGGTGGAGAAACCGAGCACGGTGCGCATTAGCGTGCACGAACGAACGGGCATTGCGCTGGTACTCAACGGCGGACGGATACTGTTGCTGGATGCAAACGGCTATGTGATGGAAAGCCTGACGGAGGCACCCGACAGCGGCATTTACGTTTCGGGTCTTGAAGCCACGAGCTATAAAATCGGCAAACAGATTTCGGCACCGGCGAAAAAAATAAGCGCAATGCAAACGATGCTCGAGGCCATTCAATCGATGAATGCTCAAGAATACGTTTCGGAAATCAATTTGAACGATTTGCTGCAGATTTCCGTGATTGCCCGAAACGGGACGATTGTGAAATTCGGCGATGTCGAAAACATGAACGATAAGGTGCGCTGGATGCGCAGTGCGGTTGCGGATTTGGAAAACAGAGGCGAACGGGGCGGCACGCTCGACGTTTCCAGCGCAACTCGCGCCGATTATCAGCCAAGCGGCAGTGCTTAAAACTGCCGCTTGAACTTTTTAAGGGTATGCCGCATACTTCGTATGACGGATTCGGGACGAGAATTTGAAAGAATTTCGACATATGCGGAAAATTGCGATTTTTCACCTTTTCTTGTTTGCATCTGAGTGAAAATCCATGTATAATACAGATATGTAAGTATAAAGTCGCCCCAGTGGGTGTACTTTGAGGATAGGTGGTCGATCAGGTCATGAAAATGCAGATTGCTGCCATTGAGTTCGGAACCTCGAAGATCGTTACGATGATTGCACGCAACAGCGGCATGGACAGACTGGACATCGTCGGCTCCGGTACGGTTCCCTATGATGGCTATACAGACGGAAACTGGAACACGCCCAGACAGATGGTGCAGCGCGTGCGTGATTCCATTGCCGCCGCCGAAATGGAGGCGAATACCAAGATTCGCGAAATCTACGTGGGCGTTCCCGGTGAGTACGCTCATGTATTCGGCGTTGAGGCTACCGTAGAAACGCCTGACGGTGAAATTACGGATGAAACAATCAATGCGGTGCAGGATGCGGCGGCGGAAAAGCTGCGCCTGACCGAATCGGGATGCATGGTGCTGCATCGTTCGCCGGCATGGTTTGAAGTTGACGACGGCAAGCAGACGATGTCTCCTTTGGGCAGCGGCAAAAAACTGACGGCGATGATTACATTTATCGTGGCGGATCAGGACTACATCAACGATATTCGCGAAATGCTGGGCGTGTTGAATATCACGATTCTCGGCTTCCTCGCCACCACTTTGGGCGAAGCGCTGCTGCTTTTGTCGCTGGAGGATCGCGATCGGGGCGCATTGCTGATTGATTGCGGATATCTGGATACGGAAATCAGCGTTGTGCAGGGCGATGCGGTGGTTTATCACGCAATATTGCCCACGGGCGGCGGACATATAACGGCGGAGCTGGCAATGGCCTTGCAAATTCCGATGCGCTCTGCGGAGCAGATTAAACGCAACTACGTGTTCAATCCCGATGAGCTCGACAAAGGTTCGTTTGCGGAAATCTACGATGCCGCAGGCAATCGCAGAACCTTCCCGCAGGAGCAGGTGAAGGCGAGCGTGGAATCGACGATGGACAATCTTGCGGAGATGATTCGTTTAACGATTGAGAACGACGCCGCACAGTTCCTCGGCCCGCGTTCGCAGGTATATCTGACCGGCGGCGGTATTTCGCTGATGCGCGGCGCACGCGAGTATTTGTCCGGAAAGATCGGTCGTCCGGTGAAAATCACTGCGGCGAAATCTTCTAAAATGAACAGTCCGGTTTATTCCTCTGCATTGGGTCTGGCGGATTTGATTTTCGATTCGCTGGAGCAAAACGGCGGTGCGGAGAGTGCGGGAGGCAAATTCCGCAGCATTCTGAAAGGCAAGAACAAATAACGAGAACGACAACAGACGGGGGGATGCCTTGTGTTAGATTTCGAAATGGAAAAGGACAACAATTTTGCAGCGATTAAGGTTGTCGGCGTCGGCGGCGCAGGAACGAATGCGGTCAACCGCATGGTGGATGCGAATCTTCAGGGTGTTGATTTTATCGCAATCAATACCGATAATCAGGCACTGGTGCTTTCGAAGGCACAAACGAAAATCCAGATCGGCGAAAAGCTGACGAAGGGTTTGGGTGCAGGTGCGAATCCCGATGTCGGTCAGAAGGCCGCAGAGGAGAGCCGTGAGGAAATTGCGGACCAGCTCAAGGGATCGGATTTGGTATTCATTACCTGCGGCATGGGCGGCGGCACCGGAACGGGTGCAGCTCCCGTGATTGCCGAGATTGCTCGGGATATGGGTATTCTGACCATCGGCGTGGTTTCCAAGCCGTTCCTGTTTGAAGGACGTCAGCGCATGCGCAATGCCGAGGCGGGTATTGAACGCCTGAAGGCACATGTGGATACGCTGGTTGTGGTTCCGAATGACCGTTTGCTCAGCGTGGTCACCAAGGGAACGACCATGACCGAAGCCTTCCGCATTGCGGACGATACGCTTCGCCAGGGCATTCAGGGCATTTCCGACCTTATCGCCGTTCCTTCCATGATTAACCTTGACTTTGCGGATGTCCGCACGGTTATGCAGAGCCGCGGTCTGGCGCACATGGGCATCGGTTTGGGCAAGGGCGAAAACCGCATGGTCGAAGCCGCAAAGCAGGCGATTTCCAGCCCGATGCTGGAAACGTCCATCGACGGAGCGCGTGCGGTGCTGATCAACATCACCGGCGGCCCGGACACCTCGATTATGGATATCAACGAGGCCGCACAGCTGATTACCGCAGCGGCCGATCCGGAAGCGAATATCATCTTCGGTGCGGGCATCGATGAAAACCTTGCGGAGCAGGTGAAGATTACCGTGATTGCAACCGGCTTCGAGAAGACGCCGTTTGCCGAGGAGAAGAAGACCGAGCAGCCTTCCGAGGAAAAGACCGTGCAGGCAGAAGCGGAAACGACCGAGCCGCGTCGTGAACGCCCCGTGCGCACTTATGAGGAGGAGAAGCCGGTTTCGCCGATTTTCGAATCCCGCCGTCCGCGTCTCGCAAGCGATGACGGTTACACGTCCGAACGCCGCACACAGCAGCAGCCGCGTCGCACGCGCAGCTATCAGGACGATTATCAGGAACGCCAGCCTGCCCGTCGCGGATTCACGCCCGATGTGCCGAGCTTCATGCGCAAAAAGAGCGATAATTGATTCCAATACAATTCAAACCTGCTTCGATTCATTTCGGGGCAGGCTTTTTGTACTATAAAATCCCGATTCGATGAAAGAATCGATTGCACGGCTTCGCTTCTTGGCGTTTCGGAGGAAAGGTGTTTTTGCAATGAATCGAATGCGTGAATTGGTGGATCGTTTGAACGAGACCGCTTATCAATATTATACCCTGGATGCACCGACCATTACCGATGGTGAATGGGATAAAATGTATGATGAACTGGTGCAACTGGAACGTGAAACGGGAGAACGATTGCCCGATTCACCGACACGGCGTGTGGGCGGTGCGATTCTGAAAGGCTTTGAACCGCATACGCATTTGGCACGGCTGTGGAGCATGGGCAAGGCGCAATCGATTGATGCGCTTGAAGAATGGGCACAGCGTGCGGAAAAACTGCGGGAAACGGCCGGGCATAATCTTCCGCCGATTACTTATGTCGTCGAACACAAATTTGACGGACTGACCATCAATCTGACCTATGAAAACGGAAATCTGATCGGTGCGGCAACGCGCGGAAACGGCGTAATCGGCGAAGAGATACTGCCGCAGGTTCTGACCATTCGCTCGGTTCCTCTGAGCATTCCGTTCCGGGGAAGAATGGAGGTGCACGGCGAGGGCTATATGCGGCTCTCCGTGCTTGAAAAATACAATGCCACGGCATCGGAAATGCTCAAAAATCCGAGAAACGCCGCAGCGGGTGCGCTGAGAAACCTGGATCCTTCGGTAACCGCCGCGCGAAAGCTGGATGCGAGCTTCTATGATGTCGGCTATATCGAAGGGAAATCCTTCAAAACACAGCGTGAAATGATGGATTTTCTGCGTGAAAACCACTTTCCCGTATCCGAATGTGAAATGGAATGCCCGAATCTGAATGCGGCAATCGAAGCGGTGAAGCAGATTGAGCAAACGCGCGGCGATTTGGATTATATGATTGACGGTGCGGTAATCAAAATCTGCGATTTCGAAACGCGTGACGTGCTCGGATTCACGGACAAATTCCCCCGCTGGGCCGTTGCCTACAAATTCGAGGCCGAAGAAGTGACCACAACGCTCGAAAATGTAACCTGGCAAATCGGGCGAACGGGAAAGCTCACGCCGCTGGCACACGTTTCCCCCGTGGAACTGGCGGGAGCGACCGTGAAGCGTGCAACGCTCAACAATTATACGGATATTCTTCGAAAGCGCGTGAAAATCGGCGCCAAGGTCTGGATTCGCCGCTCGAACGAAGTGATTCCGGAAATTATGGGGCGTGTCGATGAATTCGAACCGAATGAGAAAGACGTCGAGAAGCCGACGCTGTGTCCCGAATGCCAAACGCCGCTGGTGGAGCGGGGCGCACATCTCTTCTGCCCGAATCGTGACGGCTGTAAAAAGCAGATTGTGATGCGTTTGAGCCATTTTGCGGGGCGGGAGGCGATGGATATCGATACATTCTCCGAAAAAACCGCAGAACAGCTGGTGAATGCCGGGTTGATTCAGGAAGCGGATCAGCTGTATGCACTGACGATCGAACAGCTTTCGGCATTGGAGAGATTCGGAGAAAAGAAGGCTCGGAATCTGCTCAACGCAATCGACAAGAGCAAAACGCCGAAGCTCGCCGCTTTCATTTATGCGCTGGGAATTCCGAATGTCGGCGTGAAAACCGCACGGGATTTGGCGGAGAAATTCAAAAGCGTGGAGGCGTTGAGAAATGCCGATGCGC
>CAVHAH010000017.1:0-5311 GCA_963633785.1 bacterium | reverse complement strand
ATGCGCAAACGTTGACGGAAATGGACGATGTGGGGTCGGTGGTCGCCGAATCCATCTGCGCCTTTTTCGCAGATGCGGCCTCGATTCGTTTGGTGGATGCGCTTTTGAATGTCGGAATTCAGCCGCAGGCGCCCCAAACGGTCTCGAGCGGCGGTGCGTTTGAGGGCATGACCGTGGTTGTTACGGGAACACTTTCGGGATTCTCCCGAGCCCAGGCGGAGGAAGCCGTTCGCATGCAGGGCGGAAAGGCCGCCGGAAGCGTTTCGAAAAAGACGAATGTCGTGGTTGCCGGAGAAGCCGCCGGCAGCAAACTTGAAAAGGCAAGGGCTTTGGGCGTAGAGGTAATCGACGAGGCGGAATTCGTGCGCAGACTGCACGGCGAACAGCCTTAAGACGTAACTTTTCTTTCGTTATTTTTTCAATAATCAATGCAATCACCGATAAATTGTGCTATAATAAAATGAAGCAGACTCAGAAGGAGGAACCTTGATGCTCAGCATGACCGGCTACGGACGTGCTACCGTCGAAAAGGACGGACGGCAGCTCACCGTGGAACTGAAATCAGTTAATCATCGCTTCCTGGATCTTTCGTTTCGGATGCCCAGAAATCTGATGTTTCTGGAGGAGGACGCGCGCAAAATAATCGGCGCACGGCTTTCCAGAGGGCACGTTGATATCTTCATGACCTATCGCAATCTGCGGTCGGACGCAAGAACGGTATCGGTGGATACGGCGTTGTTCAATGCGTATGCGGCCGCGCTTGAAAACATTGCCGATTGCGGTTTGGAAGATGATCGAACGCTGATGCGCGTTGCGCAAATGCCGGATGTGCTCGTTGTAACGGAAGCGGAAGAAGATCAGGATGCGCTTAAAACACTGCTTCGTGAAACGCTGAATGCGGCGCTTGATTCCTTGATTGCAATGAGAACGCGCGAAGGTCTTTCCATGGAGAAGGATCTGAACAGTAAAGTGGATGCCATCGAGCGAATGACACATTCGATTGAAGAAAGGTATCCCGAAACGGTTCGGGAATATCGAACACGCCTTCAGGCGGCGATTGAAGATTTAATCGGGCAGCAGGTGGATGAAACCAGATTGCTCACGGAGGTCGCCATCATGGCGGATCGCAGTGCAATCGCAGAAGAAACAGTACGCCTGACAAGCCACATCGCCCAGCTGCGTGAAACATTCTCGAAATCCGAACCCATCGGACGGCGGTTGGATTTCCTGGTGCAGGAGCTGAACCGCGAGGTGAATACGATCTCGTCGAAATCGCAGGATGTGCCGATTACACGCCTGGCGGTGGAGATGAAAGCGGAAATCGAAAAGCTGCGCGAGCAGCTGCAGAATGTCGAGTAATCTGTTGAAGTTGCGAAAGGATGAAGTGATTCCCATGGCTAAGCGTGGAAGACTGTTCGTGGTTTCCGGTCCTGCAGGTGCAGGCAAATCCGAAATCGTAAAGACGCTTCTGAAGAAACACGACGATATCAAGCTCAGTGTTTCCTGCACAACACGCGCACCCAGACCCGGTGAAGTGAATGGCGTGAGCTACCATTTCGTGACTGATGAAAAATTCGATGAATTGGTGGCGCAGAATGCGTTTTATGAGTGGGCCCATGTGCATCAGAATCGCTACGGCACTTTGAAAAGCGTTGTGGCGGAGGAACTGGACAAGGGGAATGACCTGATTCTCGAAATCGATGTTCAGGGCTGTCTTCAGGCCATGGAACAGGACCCGAATGCCATTGGCGTTTTCATCTGTCCGCCCAGCCGTGAAAACCTCGAAAAGCGTTTGCGCGGACGCGGCACCGAAACGGAAGAATCCATTCGCGTGCGCCTGGGCAATGTTGCAAGCGAAGTGGAGAAGGCGTATAAATACCACTATATCATTATCCACCAGGATTGGGCAATCGAGCCGAATGCGTTGGATATTGCGGTGGACGAGCTGTATGCGATTATTACCGCAAGCCGTCAGGAAACCAAAGGCCATCTGGACTTCTTGGATGCCCTCAGTGCATCTCTTAAAAAATAATTGTCAATCCCATCAATAAGGAGGAAACCGCTATGATGATTGATCCGCCGATCGGCGAATTGTTGGAGAAAGTTGATTGCCGCTATACGCTGGCTGTTGAGGCCGCCAAGCGTGCACGTGAGTTGATTGCCAAGGAAACGCCGTTGATTGACACGAAGGAAACGAAGCCGCTGGTAATCGCAATCGAAGAAATCAACCGCGGCATGATTACCTATTCTCATCCCGAAGAGGAGAAGGAAGAGGAATAATCGAACAGAAAGCCCGATTTTCCGCCGACTACGGCTGAAAATCGGTTTTCGTGTATATTTAAAGTGTTTTTTGAAAGCCGAATCGGCCGAATTTGGAGGAAAAGTATGCTGCGGGAGAAGAAAATCGTGCTGTGCGTAACGGGCGGAATTGCCGCCTATAAAGCGTGCGATCTGGTAAGCAAACTCAGAAAAAACGGCGCAATGGTGCGCGTGGTTTTGAGTGCGCATGCCTGTGCGTTTGTTCCGCCGCTTACCTTCGAAACGCTCAGCGAAAATCCCGCATATACGGATGCGTTTGAGCGGAAATTCGAAATCGAACATGTGGCGTTGGCCAAGTGGGCGGATGCTGTGGTGGTTGCGCCCGCCACGGCGAATATTCTTGCGAAAATGGCGAACGGCATTGCGGACGATTTGGTTTCCACAACGCTTTTGGCGGCAACGGCGCCGATACTGGTCTGCCCTGCCATGAATGCGGCGATGTGGCGCAATGCGGCCACGCAGGCGAATGTTCAGGTTCTTCAATCGCGCGGGATTCGCTTTTCGGGCCCCGAATCGGGCTTTCTCGCCTGCGGCGATGCCGATGTGGGCAGAATGCGGGAGCCTGCGGATATCGTGAAGGATTTGCAAACGCTCTTTGCGCCCGAACCGTGCGACCTTGCGGGAAAAACCGTTCTGGTAACCGCAGGACCGACCGTTGAAAGAATCGACCCCGTGCGCTTCATTACCAACCGTTCTACGGGGAAAATGGGCTACGCAATCGCCGAAGCGGCGCAGAAGCGGGGGGCGAGGGTGATTCTGATTTCCGGCCCCGTGAATCTGAATGCGCCGAAAAATGTGGAAACGATAAAAATCGAATCCTCGCAGCAGCTTTGCGATGCGGTGCTTTCGAATGCCGAGAATGCGGATGTCGTGATTCAGTCCGCCGCACCTGCGGATTTCACGCCCGAAACGGTGAGCGATCGGAAAATCAAGAAAAACGGCAGTGAAATGGTGCTGCGTTTGAAGCCCACCACCGATATCGCTCGGGAACTGGGCTTGCGCAAGAAGCCGAATCAGATTCTCGTGGCGTTTGCCGCAGAAACGGAAGACCTGATTGAGAATGCGAAGGGCAAACTGGAGCGCAAAAACGCCGATATGGTGGTTGCGAACGATGTGACCCGTCCGGGCGCAGGATTTGCGGGCGATACGAATATCGTAACGCTGATTACGCGCACGGATGTGAAAAGCCTGCCGATACTGTCGAAAAATGACGTTGCACGGGCCATTTTGGATAAGGTGGCCGATCTTCTGAAGGAGAACAGATGCAATACTGCGATGTAATCGTGGATTTGTCCGCCGAAGCTGTGGATCGCTTGTTTACCTATGCCATTCCCGAGGGGATGAATCTCACCGTCGGCTGGCAGGTGGAGGTTCCGTTCGGACCGCGAACGCTGGAAGGCTTTGTTCTGAATATCAAGGAAGAACCGGGCATGGACGCGAATCGTGTGAAGAGCGTTCGGCGGGCGGTGCGGGATTACCCCGTGATTTTGCCGGAATTGATTGATTTGGCAAAATGGATGCACGAGAGGTATCTGTGCAATCTGGTGGATGCCCTGCGGCTGATGGTTCCGTCGCAGATGCGGGGCGATCGGGTGCACGCAAAGACCAAGCGCATGGCACGGCTGATTTGGTCCGAAGCGCAGGTCAACATATTCAGAAATGCCAATTCTCGGGCAACGGCGCAGATTCAGATTCTCGAAACGCTTCTCAAGGGCGCTTGCGAAGCGTCCGAATTGCCGAGCGGAGCGCTGAAGGCGCTTGCGGGCAAGGGTGCGGTTGAAGTTGAATCCCAAGAGGTTCTCAGAAAGCCGAGCTTGCTCATCGATTCGTCAAGGGCGAAAGATCCCGAACTGATGCCCGGACAAAAGCGGGCAGTGGACGAGATTATTCGGTCACTTGATGCCGACGGAGAGCGTTTTTTGCTGCACGGCGTTACCGGAAGCGGCAAAACGGAGGTCTATATCCGCGTGATTCGAAGAGCGTTGGAAACGGGACGGGGCGCCATTGTTCTGGTTCCCGAAATAGCGCTCACGCCGCAGATGGTTTCGTGGCTTCATGCACGCTTTGGCGGAGATGCGGCCGTGCTGCATTCACGCTTGAGTGCGGGGGAACGCTATGATGAATGGCGCAGAATCCGTTCGGGAGAAGCGCGCGTGGTAATCGGGGCGAGAAGCGCCGTGTTTGCACCGGTGAAGAATCTCGGCGTGATTATTATCGACGAGGAGCACGAACACACCTACCGCTCCGATACACGGCCGAGATACGATGCACGGGAAATCGCATGGAAACGCATGGCGGATGCGCACGGCGTACTGCTGTTGGGCAGTGCAACGCCGTCGATTGACAGCTATATGCGTGCGATGCCGGGCGTGAAACCCGAAAACCGATTGATGCTCATCGAATTGCGGGAACGTGTGAAAGGTCGACCGATGCCGCAGGTGGAATTGGTCGATATGCGCAGTGAATTCGAAAAGGGCAATCATTCCATCTTTTCGGCCAAACTCGCTTCATCGATTCGAGAATGCCTGGATCGGGGCAAGCAGACGGTTCTGTTTATCAATCGTCGGGGACATTCCACGTTTGTATCCTGCCGCGCGTGCGGTTATGTGGTGAAATGCGATCAATGCGATGTGGCGATGACGTATCACCAATCGGACAATCTTCTGAAATGTCATTATTGCGGAAACGCAATGCTGCCGCCGCAGAAATGCCCGAAGTGTCAGAGTCGATACATCAAGTATTTCGGAACGGGCACGCAGAAGGTTGAAGAAGAAGTGCATAAAATGTTCCCGGATGCGCGAACCATTCGTGTGGACGTGGATACCACCCGAGAAAAGGACGCCCATGAAAAGCTACTGGGCGCATTTCGTTCGGGCAAGGCGAATGTGATGATCGGCACGCAGATGATTGCCAAGGGGTTGGATTTCCCGAGTGTTACGCTGGTCGGGGTGATTGCGGCGGACATGACGCTGAATCTGCCCGATTATCGAAG
>CAVHAH010000016.1:0-17721 GCA_963633785.1 bacterium | reverse complement strand
GCGTTATGTAATTTGGAGGGATTCACAATTCATGATTACAACGGTATCACTCAACCCGAGCATTGACAGAACGGTAACTGTCGAACAGTTTGTCACAGGCGGATTGAACCGCGTGATTAACGCTCACAGCACTGCCGCAGGAAAAGGCATCAACGTTGCGCTCACGGCGTCCGCACTGGGCGTTGAAAGTGAATGCATCGGGTTTATGTATCGTGAGGGTTCAAAGCCGTTTGAAAAGCGGTTGATGATGGGCGGCGTGGAATACAATTTCGTATG
The DNA here is from genome assembly GCA_963633785.1 of bacterium. GTDB lineage: Bacteria > Bacillota > Clostridia > Christensenellales > Aristaeellaceae > Faecivicinus. The sequence continues at coordinate 17,445 of CAVHAH010000016.1, read as the reverse complement.
GTGTGACGGCAGCGTTCGAACCAACGTGAAGGTATTTGACCGTTCAACAGGTTCGATTACCGAAATCAACGAATCCGGTGCGCAAGTCAGCGAAGACGATTTGCGCCGCATGACCGAGCTGGTGTCGCTGCACGCCGAGAATTCGGACTATCTCGTTCTGGCAGGTTCACTGCCCCCGGGATGCCCGATTGATTACTATCGCACGCTGCTTCAGACCGTTGAAGGTTTGGGATGCCGCTGTATTCTCGATGCCGACGGTGAAAGAATGCGCTACGGTTTGGAAGCCCACCCATTCATGATTAAGCCGAATCGCCATGAATTGGAATTGATGACCGGCGAAAAGCTGAATTCACTCAGCGATATTCGCTCTGCGGCACAGCGCTATCTCGATATGGGCGTATCCGTTGTTACGGTGTCACTGGGCGAAAACGGCGCAATGATTACCGATGGCGATGAAACCTTCTATGCGCCGAAACTCGCCGTTGAGGTGAAATCCACCGTAGGAGCGGGCGATGCCATGGTGGCCGGTCTGACGTGCGGCTTCATCGGCGATAACGAACTGGAAGACGCATTCCGAATGGGCGTTGCCTGTGCATCCGCACGATGTGCAACCCCCGCCCACCGCATGATTGAGAAAGCGGAATACCGCCGTTGGCTCGATGAAGTGAAAATCGAACGCATCTGAATTTAGGGTGTGTTTCTAAAAGGAAAAACTGCAAGTTTGAGCAGATTTTTCGTCAGATCAAGGATGGAAACCGTAGGTTTAGTGGGGCTAAATCAAGGTTTTCAGACGAAGAGATGATGGAAAAGATGCCAAAATTGCAGTTTAGGGAATTTTAGAAACACGCCCTAGCCGTTAAAAAGCATCCGGATTCAACACCGGATGCTTTTGTTATGCTTACAGATCGTTGTCCACTTCCGCTCGCTCTTCCTGCTTTTCCTGTACTGCGGCATCATAGTCCGCATCTGTATAGAATTTATAGCTCAAGCTGAGATAATAGTGATAATCATAATTCGAATCTCTGTAGTAATATGCTATCAAATCGATTTTCACATGTCCGCCGTCGGTATCAACGGTCCATTCATCGTAATCGATATAATCTCCGGAGCAGTTGTCCAGCGCACCAAGCAGATAAACATACAAGGCCATTGAACTCATCGCAGAGCCCGTAATCAACTCACAGTTTCCGCCCGTGTTGCCAATCGCCGAACCGTATTTCCGAACGAGGCTCTGGTAGAGCGCGAGGTATTGAGTTTCCACGTCATCTCTCGAATCATCGTTAAAGTCATAGCGCATATCTTCCAAGCCGCCATCATCATTAAAAATGAACATGCAAGTAGAATCATCGTATCCAGCAATTCTCCCATGAAATTCATTGCTGTCCTCACTTGCTCGGGTAAGCGTTGTTTCTTTTGCAACGATATCATCAATGGTATCGCCGAAATGAATGCCGCTTCTCAGTTCAAACTGACCGCTTTCCGCAAGCGCCGAACTCCATCCACACAACAGCATACATACACACAATACCAAACCGATCAGTCTCTTCATTTTCATCCTCTTCTCGCTTTTTATTTTTAGCCCTCAACGAATCTCATTCCCCTCTTTCCTCCTTCTATGTCCTATTTTTCGTAGAAAGCCAAATATATTTGCCGATAAAATATTTTAGCATATATTTTAAGTCTTTTCAACAGATACGATAAAGAATATTTGACTATTCCTCATCAAAACACAGCTATCATATTCAACGGAAGGGATGAATGTGGACGAGAAATTTGTTTCTGATTGTATTACGCAAAGGTGTTTCCGAATACCGAATGCGCTATGATTTGGGACACAGCCGCGGATATGTGCATAACATCTCTTCAGGCAAAGCACTTCCTCCTATGAAAGAATTTTTCGCAATATGCGACTATTTTGATTTAACGCCGCAGGAATTTTTTGACGAGCAAACGCAAAATCCCGAACTGATTCAAAAAGCCCTATACGGAATGCGGCGTTTGAATGAAAAGGACCTCCTGATGCTTCTCGGACTCATCAACCGTCTCTTGGAAGATGGTCAATTGCCAGAGTAAACGCAGTCCCCTGTATAGTCCGTCACAATGTCGAGTAGGTGCGATAGAACGGTTAATGTTGGCTCTTCACGTTTTTCCGGGGATTACATAAGCATAGGGTAACACCGCAAATGAGGTGTTGTTGCCCATAAACAGCTTTTACTTGTGTTGAGGAAAACAAGCAAAGGAAATCAATTATGTTCCAAGAACAAGATATTGCCTTTGAGCCGGTCTGTCAAGAGCATCTCGGCTAAACATATTTGAGAAACGCGAATGAAATCAAGTTTTGAATTGCAATTTTGAAAATCCTTTTTAACATTAAATTCATTGACATCTTCTGTATAAATCTCTATAATACTCTTTGGCAATAAATGAACAAGCCTTATCCAGAGTGGTTGAGGGACGGGCCCGATGAAACCCGGCAACCGGTCGATTTATTCGGCAAGGTGCCAATTCCCGCGACGGAAACGTCGGAAGATGAGGCGAGTGCGAATAGTATTTTCGGCTCGCCCTGAACAGGCGAGTTTTTTGTTGTACTTTTATCATGGGAGGCACTATTATGCGCCATTTTTTCACTTCTGAATCCGTTACCGAAGGACATCCCGACAAAATTTGCGACCAGATTTCCGATTCGATTCTCGATGCCATTCTTGCGCAGGATCCCGATGCACACGTTGCCTGTGAATGCGCAACAACCACCGGCATGGTGCTTGTGATGGGCGAAATCACCACCAGCGCATACGTTCCGATCAGCGACATCGTTCGCAAAAAGGTGGTTGAAATCGGCTATGATCGTGCGAAGTACGGATTCGACGGTCATTCCTGCTCCGTGATGGTCAGCCTGGACGAGCAATCTCCCGACATCGCGCAGGGCGTTAACCGTGCAATCGACATGGATCAGGGCGCAGGCGACCAGGGCATGATGTTCGGCTATGCCTGCAACGAAACCGAGGAATATATGCCCCTCGCCATCTCTCTTGCGCACAAGCTCACCCGTCAGTTGGCCGCCGTTCGTAAAGACGGCACACTCCCCTATCTGCGTCCCGACGGAAAATCGCAGGTGACCGTTGAATATGATGACAATCGGGTGGTCCGCATCGAAGCCGTGGTTATTTCCACGCAGCATGCGCCCGATGTATCGCAGGAACAGATTCATGAGGACATTCTGAAGTATGTGGTGAATCCCGTATTGCCGAAGGATTTGTTGGATGAGAATACGAAGTATTTCGTGAATCCGACCGGTCGTTTCGTAATCGGCGGTCCTCAGGGTGACTCCGGTCTGACCGGCAGAAAAATCATCGTGGACACCTATGGCGGATATGCACACCACGGCGGCGGCGCATTCTCCGGCAAGGATCCCAGCAAGGTCGACCGCAGTGCCGCTTATGCGATGCGCCATGTGGCGAAGAATCTGGTGGCCGCAGGATTGGCGGACAAGTGCGAAGTCGGTGTGGCGTACGCCATCGGCGTTGCGAAGCCCGTTTCCGTGTTTGTGAATACCGAAGGCACGGGCAAGCTCCCCGATAACAAGCTTTCCGAATTGGTGGAAAAGTGCTTCGATTTGCGTCCTGCCGCAATTATTCGCGACCTCGACCTCAAGCGCCCGATTTATACCGCCACTGCCGCATACGGTCACTTCGGCCGCACGGATGTGGATTTGCCGTGGGAACATCTCGACAAGGTTGAGCTTCTCAAGGAAACCGCAAAAACGCTCTGAGAATACGATGATTGAATCCGGACGGTGGAAAGGCACGTCCGGATTCACCGCCTTAATCAGCGCATTTTTGATTTCACTTTTTGAAAAATATTTGATGGGAGTTCATCACAGGTTCATATCTGTTTGATAGAATCATTCCAACGAAGGTTGTTCCCCTTCTTCATATATATTCACTGTCCCGCCTCGCGATTCCCGAAAGGGGTTCACGCACAGGCGGGACAGACAATTTTGGCATATTATGAAATCGGGCGAATCAAAACGGCAACCAGCCAGAAAAGAAGCGCGCAAAGCAAAACCACAAGCGCTTCCAGAACGCCTCGCCCGACAGTGGATACGATGCGCATCGGCTTTTTCGTTTGCAAGGCTTCCTCGGTGAATGTGCGAAACATGGCTTCCGAATCGGGCTGCTGAGAAGAGGCCATGCGCATTTGTCGGCGCAAAATCTTTCCAAGCTCCGCTTCCGCTCTGTGTTCCGAAACGCCGGCACCCTTCGCCCATTTGCGTTTGAAACGCACAAGCTCTCTTTTCGCTTCCGTTTGGGACAGATTCAGCAATCCCGCAATTACCGATAGTTTGAGATTGCAGCCGCATCGCAACACAATCAAACGGCGCACTTGCACAGGTTCGTATTCAAGCAATTCCAGCTTCGGATTCTGCGCAAATTCATTTCCGTTCCATGTGCACGCCTCTTTCGATTCAACGGCTTCATCCGAGGCGGCGTCTCGCACGGTATTGCGAAGCATTTCCCGCAAGGCAATATTCCCGTGCGAATCGCTCTCCCAGCCTTCCATCAGCGTATACAAAAGCGCACATTCCGCCGATTCCTTTGCGCCGCAAATGGCGTAGGCCATATTGAACAGCTCCGCAAGGAGCGGTTTCACACGTTCATAATACGCACGAAGTTTTTCTAAATCTGCGTTTTTCACGCTTTCTCTCCGACATTGAACGCTGCGATTCTATCGTTGAGCGGCTTGATGCGATCGTAGATATCCGCATAAATCGGATAGATTTCCCGATAAGCTTTGCACCACTGGGCATTGGGCTGGTGCGTTGAACGTGAATGAATCATGCTCGCCGCTTCCTCATAACCCTTGAAGATGCCCACGCCGACACCTGCGGCGATTGCCGCTCCGAGGGACGTGGTTTCGCCCGGCGCCTGATGCACGCAGGTTGTCATGTTGAATACCGACGCCAGAATGTCGGGCCACAATCCGCTGCGTGCGCCGCCGCCCGCCAGCATCATGGAGTGCATCGGCGCTCCGCATTCATCCATCGCTTCCACGCAGACATTCAGTGCGAACGCAATGCCCTCGTAGACCGCGCGTGCGATGTGGCGCTGATCGTGATAGAGGGTGAATCCCATCAGGCATCCGCGGGTGTTCGGATCCCAATACGGCGTGCGTGAACCCATCAGCGTCGGCAGGAAGATAACGCCTTCCGAACCGGGGCGAATCTGTCGAGCCATGTTTTCAACGTTGGAAATATCGGTAATCTTGCCCGTTCCGCCCAGAATATTCTGAATCGACCAGTCGAACGCCGCAGCGGCGCACTGAACCGTGCCCGTTACATGGCAGGATTCTCCATCCAAATCCAGATAATTGAACAGGCGCATTTTCGGATCCAGCAGCGGCTTCTCCAGAATCTGCGAAGCCCATGCGCTTGATCCGATATAGCAATAGGCACTGCCCGGATTCACAACGCCCGCACCGCGCGCTGTGCAGGCACCGTCGCCGCCGCCGATAGCCACAGGCGTTCCGGGAATCAGACCGGTCAGTTTATAAGTCGCACGGCTGATTTTTCCACGCACATCGTGAGAAACCAGCAGTTTGGGCATTCTCTCGGGATCCAACTGCAAATCCTTCAGCAGTTCGTTTGCCCAACGGCGATTGTTGATGTCCAGTGCAATGGTCAAAGAGGCATCGGAATAGTCGGTATAGCCGAAGCGTCCCGTCAGATTTCCGTAGATGTAGTCTTTGATATTCAAAAACCAACGGGTGCGTGCGTAAATCTCGGGCTTATTCTCCTTGAACCACAGGATTTTCGGCAGCGTGTAGTGCGTATCCGCACGATTACCCGTTAATTTATAAAAATCTTCGGGGGAAATCACACGGCAAATCTCCTCCACCTGCTTTTCCGTGCGGCTGTCGGAGTGAATGATATTCGCATGAAGCGCATTGCCGTCCGCATCCGTGGGAATGCATCCGTTCATCGTGCCCGACAAACCGACACAGGCGATTCTCTGGGGGTTCACCTGCTGAAGCAGTTCGCGAATGCCGTCGTAAACGGCGTTCAAAATCACTTCGGGACGCTGCTCCGCCCAATTCGGATGCGGATACTCCGTAGTATAATTGCGGCGCACCGAGCTGACGGTCTCGCCGTCCGGGGCAATAATCGTACATTTACAACCGGTCGTGCCTGTATCACAGGTCAGAATCAAATCCTTTTCCATCTTTTCGCTCCCTTTCTTTCTCTCGAAGAACAACTTCACCCGCTGCTGCGCCGATTAACGAAATCAACGCGCAAAACAACGCCGTTCCCGCATCGGGAAAATACGTCCAAATCAAAACATGCACTGCCACCGTACAAATCGGCGGAGCCAGCCATGCAAGATAATTATTCAAGCCTCGCTGCGTCGCCCGATATGCGCTTATTGCGCCCAAAATCGGCACAACCACCCACATAACCGCGCCGTTGATAAACGCACCGAGAACCTCTGTAAGCGATGCCGGTATGCCCAGAAGCAGCATTTCCGCAATCTGAACCAGCCACGCACGCCACCACGACCATTTTCGTTTTGTTTTCATCTTTCTATTCCAGCAGTGCAATCACGATTGCATCCTGAACCTCCATGCCCCGTTCCGTTAAGCGAAGGCCGTTTGAATCCGCTTCCATCAGCCCCGAACGAATGAGCATCCGAACCGTCTCTTTTTCTTCAAGCGCAAATCCGAAATTCCGTTTCCATTCGGAAAGCGAAATGCCCGTGCAAAGGCGCAAACCGAGCATCAGCGTTTCCTCCAACGCATCCCGAACGGTCAGCGTCTCCTCCCGAATATGCCGAACGCCCGAAAGATACGCATTCAAGTCGCGCGGATTTTCGAAGCGTTTCCCACCGAACATGGAATGTGCGGCACATCCGAATCCGAGATATTCGCCCCTTCGCCAATAAGCCTGATTATGTCGGCATTCAAAGCCCGATTTGGCATAGTTGGAAATCTCGTAGCGGGCATAACCGTTTTGCGCAAGTATTTGCGTTGCCGTTCTTTGCATTTCGATGCACATATCTTCGCTTGCGGCATTGCATTCGCCCCGTGCGATGCGATCGTACATCGCCGTTCCCTCTTCCACAATCAGGCTGTATGCGGAAATATGCTCTACATTCAAAGCGCACGCCGCGTTCAGCGTATGCTTCCAGTCCTCAAGCGTCTGATTGGGCAATGCGTATATCAAATCGAGATTGATATTCTTGAATCCGCAATCGCGCGCCATCTGCACCGCTTCCGCAACCTCTTGCGCGGTATGAATTCTGCCGATGGAACGAAGCAGATTGTCGTTCATCGACTGCGCACCCATGGACAAGCGATTCACGCCGATTTCCCGATACGTTTTCAGCTTTTGAATGCTCAGCGTGCCCGGATTGCCTTCCAGCGTGATTTCCGCAGTGTCCGAGAACAAAGCGCATTCACGAAGCGTTTCCATCGTGCGCACAATATATTCTGCGTCCACCAGCGTGGGGGTACCGCCGCCGAAGAATACGGTTTGAATCTCGCAGGAATTCAGCGCATCCTTCCACGAACGAATTTCATCGCACAGAACATCGAAATACCGTTGCGCATCACACAAGCGATTCACAAAAGAAGCAAAATCACAATAAGCACATTTCGCCTTGCAAAACGGCACATGAATATAAACGGCAACGGGTCTGCTCATATGCGCACCTGTCGGCAGACTTTTCCCGTTTTTTCGCCGAGAACCGCCTTCATGCGCATACGCTTATCATGCGAAATCTTTTTCTTTTCCAAGGCAATCGGCGTATGATTGTGCATCATAACCACATAAAACCTCGGCGTTTCCGCCCATTCCGTGATTTCCGAATAGAGAATGCGGCTTTCTTCCGCATGGGTATACACGCGCATTTCGTCCGCATCGAAAACCACCCGAACGGTTTTATCCTCCGCCCTGTACACATAATAGCGCAAGATTCCCGTGAGCGGAATATGAAACAGCGACTGAATCACAAGCAATATCAGCAGCGCCGTAATCCAGTAAGCATGCGCCGAACCGACGGTCCACAGTATTGCCGCTCCGATGGCGATGAGAATATTGATCAGCCAAATCGTTCGCCCATGCTGTTTCGCACGCACAAACGCAATGGCCTTGCAACTCGCAGGCGTGGTTTGCACAACCACTTCAAACGCTTTCTCCATTGCCTCCCCTTTCATCAAAAAAGGATTTAGGGTAACTTAGTCCATCTTCAAAACGGCCATGAATGCCTCGCTCGGCACGGAAACGCTGCCGACCTGACGCATACGCTTCTTGCCTTCCTTCTGCTTTTCAAGCAGCTTCTTCTTTCGGGAAATGTCGCCGCCGTAGCACTTTGCGAGAACGTCCTTGCGCAGTGCCTTCACGGTTTCACGGGCGATAATCTTACCGCCGATGGCCGCCTGAATCGGAATCTCGAACAGCTGCCTGGGAATCACATCTTTGAGCTTTTCCGCAATCGAACGTCCTCTCGGATAGGCGCGATCCCGATGCACGATAATCGACAAAGCATCGCACTGTTCGCCGTTGAGCAATATATCCAGTTTCACCAAATCGCTGCGGACATAGCCCTTCAATTCGTAATCAAACGAAGCATATCCGCGCGTGCGGCTCTTGAGCTGATCGAAGAAATCGAAAATCACTTCGTTGAGCGGAAGATCATACAGAAGCATCACACGTCCGCCGTCGATATATTTCATATCCCGAAATGTGCCGCGCTTATCCTGACACAATTCCATAATCGCTCCGGTGTAGTCCTGCGGCGTGATGACCTGCGCATCCACAAACGGCTCTTCCATCCAGTCGATTTCCTGAACGGGCGGCAGATTGGTGGGGTTGTCAATGGTTATCACAGAACCGTCGGTTTTAATCACACGGTAAACAACGCTGGGCGCCGTGGTGACCAAATCGAGATCGAATTCACGTTCCAGTCGCTGCTGAATAATCTCCATATGCAGCAATCCCAAAAACCCGCAGCGGAAACCGTAGCCCAATGCCACGGAGGTTTCGGGATCATAAGAGAGTGCCGCATCATTCAGCTTCAGCTTTTCCAGCGCATCCCGCAAGCTCTCATAATCCGCACCGTCTGCGGGATAAATTCCGCAATACACCATCGGCAATACCGGTTTATAGCCCGGCAACGGCTCCTCCGCCGGTTCAAGCGCCTGCGTGATGGTATCGCCCACGTGAATATCCGAAATATCCTTAATGGATGCGGCGATATAGCCCACTTCGCCCGCACGAAGCGCATCTTTGGGCTGGTATCCCAACGGCAAATAGGCGCCGACTTCGGTGACATCGAATTCACGCCCGCTTGACATCATGCGAATGCGGTCGCCGACCTTCACGCTGCCGCTTTTCAGGCGAACAGAGGAAATCGCACCGCGATAATTATCATAATAGGAATCGAAAATCAAAGCACGAAGCGGCGCATGAACATCGTCGTTCGGTGCGGGAATGCGATTCACAACCGCCTCCAGCACGTCTTCGATGCCGATGCCCTGCTTTGCGGAAACCAGCGGACAATCTTCGGTGTCCAAACCGATTTCATCCTCAATCTGCTGCTTCACCCCTGCGGGATCGGCGCTGGGCAGGTCGATTTTATTGATAACCGGAAGAATCTCCAAATCGTGTTCGAGCGCCATATAGACATTCGCAAGCGTCTGCGCTTCGATGCCCTGGCTGGCATCCACCACCAGAATCGCACCTTCACAGGCCGCCAGTGCGCGCGAAACTTCATAGGTGAAGTCCACATGGCCGGGCGTGTCGATCAGATTCAGCTCGTATTCCGAGCCGTCCTTCGCCGTATACGGCATGCGCACCGCCTTCGACTTGATGGTAATGCCGCGTTCCCGCTCAAGATCCATCGAATCCAGCACCTGATCGGTCATGTCACGCAGCTGCATCACGCCCGTTTTCTCGAGAATACGGTCGGCCAGCGTAGACTTGCCGTGATCAATATGTGCGATAATACAAAAATTGCGAATTTTGCTCTGATCGTAATTGGACACGTTTTTTCCTCCATGCCTTATAATCCGATTTTAATGATACATTATTTTGCGAAAAAAATCAAGGGTAACACCACACAAATCAACGTTGCCGCCGAATTGTGCGGTGTTGCCCAAGGGGAAACGGCTTTATAAATGCCGAATCCCCTATGTATTCGATTATTGCAATGCTCTGGAACAATCCAATGCCAGTGCCGCCGCCGTTTCTACGGGATGCTCTGCGAGCGTGTGCAGTATTTCATCCGAGAACGGGCCCTGTTCGTGCAATGCCCGCACCAGAAGCGCAAACAGCTCACGGCTTCCCTTTCGTGCCGCTTCGGCGATTGCCTTCTCATTCAGCGGCTGTGCATTTTCGTTTGAATCCGTGTATTTCAGAATGCGTTCCACAAGCAAATACGGATCGTAAATCGCATCCTCGCGGAATTCCATCGCCTGCGCCGCCAATTCAATGCCTCTCAGCCAAACTTCCTTCCATTCAAGCCGACGCAGCGGTGAATCCGTTTCCAATGCGGAAATCAGCGGTGCATACATCGGTTGAGACGAATGGAACGATGTTCTGCGAATCACCTCCGCATCGAATTTCGCCACCCGCTGCATGAATCTTCGTGCAACGGGCGAAACACGCACATCGCCGACTCTCGTGAATGTATAGCGAATGCCGTCGAGCGCTCCGTAGGCCTTCATGGTATCGTAATAACCCATCAGGCGCATGCGCTTGAGCAGCCGCGGATTGAAATCCAGGAAATTGCCGAGATTGTTCAGCGGATGAATGATTTTCAAAAAGGGCATCCGTCCGTATTCGGGATGTGTCGGCTGCGGGTGAATATCCACGGCGACAATTTCATCCGCACCGTCGGCAATGGCCATATCGATAGGCATATTGTCAAAATAGCCGCCGTCTACATAGCGATCCGAACCGATTTTATGCATCGGAAACACCGGGAAGCACGAAGCCGAAGCGATCACCCAATCCGCAAGCGAACCGGGCTGCATATCCCGCAGGCGCATCGGAACCGCCGCAAGCTGCGGCACACGCACGGTCATCACGCCGACCTCCATGCCGCTTGCACGAACGGTGCCTTCATCGAGATGCGCATTCAGCAGTTCCGCCAACGGCGTAATGTCCATTTGCAGATGCTTGGCATTCTCAATCAGAAACGGAATCACATCTCTCTTGCGGGAAATCATGCTTTCAATCGTGACCTCCGCCTCGCCGTCTCCGGTAAGCTGACTGAAATCGATTTTCTCCCACAGTCCGAAGGCTTTCTGTAAATCGCCCTGAGCAAACAGCGCCGCGTTGATTGCGCCGATGCTCGTTCCGTAAACCGCATGGAATCGCACACCCAGTTCATTGAATGCCTGCCATGCACCCACTTCATAAGCGCCTCGGGAGCCGCCGCCGCTCAATACCAATGCCCTTCGCATAATGTTTCCCCCCAAATTTGATACTTCTATTATAATTCATGGTGGGAGAAATTTCAAGCGTTGTAAAATTTTGAGTGATGTGATATACTGAATACACACCGAATTCTCAAAGGAGCGCTTCTCATGGCAGATGTTACCGCAATTATTCTCACGAAAGATGAAGAGAAAAATATCTCCGATTGCCTGAATTCCATTCGGAATTTTGTTCGGCGAGCCGTGGTAATCGACAGCGGTTCAACCGACAAAACCGTGGAAATCGCGCGCAATCTGGGTGCGGAAGTGCTGATTCATCCTTTCGAAAATTATGCGCGGCAATTCAACTACGGCGTGGAAGCGGCGAATGTTCAAACGAAATGGATTCTTCGCCTGGATGCCGATGAACGCTTTCCCGATTCGCTCAATCAAAAGCTGGAGACCGTTCTGGAAAGCCCCGAAAATTCGGACGTTTGCGGAATCATGCTTGAATCCGATTTCTATTTCCTGGGCAGAAAAATCCGCTACGGCGGCCCGAAAAAGCGCAAAATCATGCTTTACAGAACCGGTCACGGTCATATCGAAAACCGCCGTATGGATGAGCACACAATCGTCGACGGGCGCATCCTTTCGCTCAAAGAGCGCTTTGAACACCGCGATTTCAAGGATTTGAATACCTTCATCGAAAAGATGAACTGGTATGCAACCCGTGAAATGCAGGACTATTTCGAAGACAAGGACGCCGTGCGCAACAGCACCGACTTGGGCGACAAGCATCTGATTGCCGTTCGCAAAAAGAAATTCGGCTTTTACTATCGCTTCCCGATGTTTCTGCGCTGCCGCCTTCTGTTTCTCTACAATTACATTTTCCGTTTGGGCTTTTTGGACGGCAAGGAAGGCTACATTTACCATTGGCTGTATCAATGCTGGTATCGGTCGCTCGTGGATGCCAAAATCTATGAGCAAACCCGATTCCCGAAACCGTTTGAAGCCACCGGTGCGCTCGGCGAAACCATTTGGTCGAAGAAAGAGAATTCTTGAGCGAAAACGAATGACATTTGATTCTTTCGTGCCTGCTTTTTTAAAAATAGTCATTGCAGATAAATCGCCGTTTATGGTATAATAACATCGTTATCCGATTCTGATTAGGAGGGTTTTTATGGATAGATTCGAAAGCGCAAAAGCAATTTATGCCGCAATGGGCATAGACGTTGAATCCGCACTCGAAAAGGCCGCAGGCAAAGCCATTTCGATTCATTGCTGGCAGGGCGATGATGTTGCCGGCTTCGATCAGAAGGACGGCAAAGCGGGCGACGGCATTCAGACCACCGGCAATTATCCCGGACGCGCACGCAATTTCGAAGAGCTGAAGGCAGACTTCGTAAAGGCCATCAGCCTGATTCCCGGCAAGAAGCGCATCAATCTGCATGCAAGCTACGCCGTGTTCGAAGACGGCGAATGGGTGGATCGTGACAAGATTGAATACCGCCATTTCGCCAAGTGGGTGGAATTCGCAAAGGAAAACCACATCGGCATCGACTTCAACCCCACCTGCTTCTCCCATCCGATGGTCACGGACGGTCTGACGCTCTCCAGCCCCATCGAATCCGTTCGCCGTTTCTGGATTAACCATTGCATCGCCTGCCGCCGCATCGCCAACGAAATCGGCGAACAGCTGGGCGACAAGGTGCTCAACAATGTCTGGATTCCCGATGGCATGAAAGATGTTCCCGCAGACCGCATGGGTCCGCGCATGCGCCTGAAGGCTGCTTTGGACGAGATTTTCGCCGAGAAGCTCCCGAATGTGATTGACTGCGTGGAAAGCAAGGTCTTCGGCATCGGTCTGGAAAGCTACACCGTGGGTTCGAATGAATTCTATATGTCGTATGCCGGCACGCATCCGGGCGTTTACAACCTGCTCGACAACGGTCATTACCATCCGACCGAGGTCGTCAGCGACAAGATTCCGTCTCTGCTGTGCTATTTCGACAAGATTCCGCTTCACGTCACCCGCCCCGTGCGCTGGGATTCCGACCATGTAGTTGCGTTTGACGATGAATTGAAGGAAATCATGAAGGAAATCGTGCGCAACGATGCATTGGAGCGCGTTTTGATCGGTTTGGACTTCTTCGATGCATCCATCAACCGCGTTGCGGCGTGGGTAATCGGCACAAGAAATGCGCAGAAGGCTCTGCTTTGGGCGCTCCTTCAGCCGAATGCACAGCTCAAATCGCTTCAGGACAGCGGCAACTTCACCGAGAAGTTCATGTTGATGGAAGAAGCAAAGACGCTTCCGTTCAGCGACATTTGGGCTGAATACTGCCGCCGTGAAGGCGTTATCGCCGATGCAAGCTGGTTTGACGAAATCAAGGAATACGAGAAAAACGTTACTTCCAAACGCTGAAAAATATATGAAAACGTCCTGTGCGATTCAACGCACGGGACGTTTTTTATGGACACACTTCAGTGTAATTTACCGATCATTCTTGCCGCCGAATGTATAGCCTTCCTTTTCGTAAACGTTCATCCAACCCTTCAGGCGGCGGAAAAAGTCTTCATTGGTCGGCGTTTTTTCCATCAGCGAAATCAACTGTTCCGTGCTCTGCTGATTGCCGCCGGCGCTGAGCATTCTGCGCACCTGGTATTCACCGTCAAGCTCCTGCGGCGTGAGCAACAGTTCTTCACGGCGGGTTCCCGATTTCAGAAGGTCAATGGCGGGGAAAATGCGTTTCTCCGAGAGTTTGCGATCCAGATGCAATTCCATATTGCCCGTTCCCTTGAATTCCTCGAAGATGATATCGTCCATGCGGCTTCCCGTTTCCACCAGTGCCGTTGCAATAATGGTAAGGCTGCCGCCGTTTTCGATATTGCGTGCCGCTCCGAAGAATTTCTTGGGCTTGTACAGCGCTCCCGGATCCAAGCCGCCCGAAAGTGAACGGCCCGTCGGCGGTATCGACAGATTGTACGCGCGGGAGAGCCTTGTGATGGAATCCAGCAGAATCACAACATCTTTTCCGGATTCAACCATTCTCTGCGCATAAGCCAACACCATTTCAGACACGCGCGTATGATTCTCGGGCGGCGCATCGAATGTGGAATAAATCACTTCGCCGCGAATGGAACGCTTCATGTCGGTAACTTCTTCGGGGCGCTCGTCAATGAGCAGCACAATCAGTTTCACTTCCGGATTATTATCGGAAATGGCGTTTGCGATTTTTTTCAGAAGCGTGGTTTTGCCCGCTTTGGGCTGGGACACGATCATGCCGCGCTGACCCTTTCCGATGGGCGCCACGATGTCAATCATTCTCAGCGCAATATCGGGATTCTTCGGGTTCTCCATGCGCAGGCGTTCGTTCGGATACCACGGCACAAGCGATTCAAACGCCTTGCGATGCATCGCCTTTTCGGGCGCTTCGCCGTTCACTCGATTGATGTAAACCAGTGCGCTGTAACGGTCGCCTTCACGCTGCGGGCGCGTCTTGCCTTCAACGAAATCGCCCGCCTTCAGATTGAATCGGCGAATCTGGGCGATGGAAATATAAATATCGTTGCTGCCGGGAAGACAATTTTCCGCGCGCAGAAAGCCGTATCCATCCTGTTGAATTTCAAGCACGCCTGCACCGTCTGCGAATTCAACGCCCTGAAGATTGGGATTCTCCGCTTCGAATCGGCGCAATCCGTTTTCGTAGGTCGCACGCTGTGCACGAAGCGCACGCTGCACCGGATCATCCCGATAAACCGCTTCGGTGTCCGTTTCTTCCGCGGAATCATAGCGATCATATCGATGATCCTCCCGATTCACGGCATGATATTCCGAATCCGCATTCAACGGCTTCTGCGCTTCTCTGAGCGGCGGAATCTCGGCATTATTGCGTTGCGTGAATTCCGTTTCCCGTGCAACGGCTTCATGACCGACATTCTGCAAAACTGCAGGGCGATTCCCCCTCGCCGCATTGCGAGGATTGGACTCCTGTGTCGAAGCATTCATCGGAACGGAATTCTCGGCGGCTGTCTGATTGCCCGATTGCTGTATGGGCGTTGAACGTCCGCTCTGCACGGCATTGCGCAGGGTTTTTCCGCCGATGGACGGTTGATTGGCGGTGCGCTGTCCGTTTGCCGCATTGCGAATCGTTCTCGCTTCATTTGCGTGCGGTGCAAACGCCTCGCCCGTTCGATTCACGGATCTGCGCTTTTGATTTTCGCCGTTTGTATTTTGCGGTTCACGATTTGTATGCGCAGGCTCACGGTGCTGCGTATTGCGGGCCGTTGAAGCGTTGTTGTATCGCCTTTGCGGATTCTGATTCACCGTTTTTTGCGGCTGATTTTCCGATTCCGAATTGTTTTTTTCAACACGGGGCGTTTGCTTCGCCTTTTCGTGAATATTTCTTTGATTGGTTTGTCGGGATGAATTTGCTTTTCTCTGCGGTCTTTCCGTCGGTTTTGAATGGTTTACGGGCTTCTTTTCTTCTTCGCCGTTTGCCTTTTCCTGCACGTTCGGGGATTCAGATGCTTGAATCTGCGCATTGCTTTCGGGCGTTGATTGCGCCTGTTCGGGTTTCGCTTCCGTTGCCTCGTTCTTCTGTTCGGACGGTGTTTTTTGGGCATTCACCTTTCGGGCAGACGGGTTTACCTTTTCGGGAGCTTCGTTCAACGCCTTTTCCGCACCTGTATTTTCTGCGGAAGCAATCGGCGATGCTTGCAGAATCGTCTGAACGATTATCGCCTTCGTTGCGCCGGACGGAATATGCACGCCGGAGTCTTTTGCGAGCGCGCGCAGCTGGGCAACTGTTTTCTGATACAGCGACTGATAATCCATATTTTCTCTCCAATCTATCCCTGAACCGCAACCGCCACATCGCGCGTAACGGCTTGCTCTACCCAATGGGAAAACGCATCCCATGCGCCGCCTTCCATCGGTTTCAAACCCGCCTCCTGCATCAGCGCACGCACGCGATCCCGTTTGAGCGTTTGCGCATTGAAAGAAAGCGCAATGCTTCCGCCCGAAATCAGCGTTCTTTTCCATACGGGCAACGTTTTTTTCAGCAAGTCTTCTAAGGATGCGCCGTGCGGCATATGCTGAACGCCATAGGGCAAATCGCAGACAATCAGATGGAATGCCTTATTGCCGAATGCGTTTCGTGCATCGCAGGCATCGCAATTCACCATTCTGACGCTCGCCGTTTCGCCCATTTTATAATTCTGCGGCGTGTCCGAAAAAGTGAATTTCACGCCCTGCGCGTGCTTCTTTTCGGGCATCGTCAGCGATTCACGTTCGATTTGATGTTTGAATCTGTGATATTCCAAATATCGCTTCAAAAATTGTTCCGCTTCGTTCAAATCACGCTTGTCAACATCCGATCCCGTGCAAACCCATTTCCGATTCGCACCGATAAACAGCGACGTTCCCCGACCGCACATGGGATCATACATTTGAATCGGCATATTCGGCGCAAAATATTTGCCCGCATAGAGGCCGACATTGATCAGAAGCTGTGTAAACAATTCATTGGTCTTTCCCTTATATTTCAAAACGCCGGGCAAATCATCGCCCAAATACGCCTTTTCACGCCCGAGAATCGGAAGCATCGTGCCGTCCGAATGCACTTCAAACAAACCGTACAGCAGAGAGGCCCGTGACACGGCACGAAGAACCTCCTCGGAAAATGCCGTTTCCGTTTCCAGCGAAAGTGCGGGCAAATTCAGGCATTCATCCGCTTCCACGCACGTATTCGGCGCAACGCGCGCAAAAATAACGTCAAGCTCCGCCTTCGCAAGCTTAATCGTTTCCGTGCGATAGCGTGCATTGGCGTGAGGCCACAACAACAATCTATATTTCATATTCAATTCAATCGCAACAATGTCGAAAAAAAGTAAGGTAACACCACACAAATGAGGTGGTGTTGCCGTAATTGCTTAAAATGTGCAAGACATAGGTGAGAAAATAGCCCCTTTGATTGACAAAGGGGCTTCATTGGCTTAATACTTACGCTTACGAGCGGCTTCAGCCTTCTT
>CAVHAH010000015.1:904-18468 GCA_963633785.1 bacterium | reverse complement strand
CGCGTGGGAACAGCTGCGCGATCAGCTGGATTCCAATCTGATGATTCCGTTTGAGAAGGACGGTCAGACCGAATCGCTTCCGCTTTCCGCAATTCGCGGTCTCGCCTATTCCGCCGATGCCGATGTTCGCCGCCGTGCCTACGAAGCCGAGATTGCCGCATACCCGCGCATTGAAATTCCGATGGCGGCGTGTCTGAACGGCATAAAGGGTGAAGCCCGCACATTGGCGGAATTGAAGCACTTCGATTCCGTTCTGGATACCGCACTGGATGTTTCCCGCATGGATCGTGAAACGCTCGATGCGCTGATTGCTGCGCTGAAAGACAGTCTTCCGATGTTCCGCCGCTATTTCAAAATCAAAGCGAAACTCCTGGGCTACGACGGCGGTCTGAAATTCTACGATTTGTTCGCACCCGTCGGTGAAAGCCATTTAACGTATACGCTCGATGAAGCGCGCGCAACGCTGGTTTCCGTCATGGGCAAATTCAGCAAAAAGATGGCCGATTTCATCGACCATGCGTTTGAAGACCACTGGATTGACGTATACCCCCGCGAAGGCAAAACCGGCGGCGCCTTCTGCAGCGGAATGCATCCGCTGGGCATCAGCTATGTCATGACGAATTTCGACGGCAGCTATTCCTCCGTGAGCACGTTCGCCCATGAGCTCGGCCACGCCTATCACAATGATTGCCTGAAAAACGAATCCATTCTGATGAGCGATTATCCGATGCCGCTTGCCGAAACCGCATCCATTTTCAACGAAACGCTCCTGATGGAGAAAATTCTGGAAACTGCGGATGACTCGACAAAACTCACCCTGATTGAACAGCAAATCGGCGATGCGGCGCAGGTGATTGTGGATATTCTCAGCCGCTATCTGTTTGAAACGGAAGTGGTCGAGCGCCGCAAGGACCACGCAATGTCGCCCAAAGAGCTTTGCCAAATCATGCTCGATGCGCAGAAGCAAACCTACGGCGACGGTCTGGATCCGAATTGCATGCACCCGTATATGTGGGCGTGCAAGAGCCACTACTATTCCACGGGCGTTCACTTCTACAATTTCCCCTACGCATTCGGCCTGCTGTTCGGTTTGGGCGTTTATGCGCAGTACCTCGAAAAAGGCGACGCCTTCCTGCCCGAATACGATGCGCTGCTGCGTGCGACGGGATCGGGAAATGTGCGTGAAGTTGCGGCGAGCGTCGGTATTGACGTAGCCGAGAAATCCTTCTGGGAATCCTCGCTGAATTTCCTGAAGAAAAAAATCGACACGCTCGAATCCCTTGCGAAATAATCGCCCCAAAGATAAGGCAACGCCGCACAATTCGGCGGCGACGCTGAATGCGCCTTTTGCGGTATCTGGAAACTGCAGAAATCTCGATTTACCTCCACGGTGCCGCATCTCAATCTTTGATTGAGCTGTGGCAGTTTGCCTATGGGCAAACCTGAAAACCTAAGGGTTTTCAGCCTTAAACCTTCGATTCTTGCAATTCCATCTACCGCAAAATTCACTATTCATCGTACCACCTCATTTGTGCGGTGTTACCATAAAGAAACAGCAATCGGAGCATTTTTCCGATTGCTGTTTTGTTGTTATTCGGCGCTCCCGTCCGCCGTTCCGGACAGATAGAGCTTTTTGTAGAATCCGTTTTGTGCAAGCAGCGTTTCATGCGTGCCCTGCTCGATGATTTTTCCGTCCCGCATAACCAGAATCATATCTGCGGAGCGAATCGTGGAAAGGCGATGCGCCACGATGAAACTCGTTCGCCCCTGCATCATGCGTGCGAACGCCGCCTGAATGCGAAGTTCCGTGCGGGTATCAATCGAGGAGGTCGCCTCGTCGAGAATCAGCATCGGCGGCAGGCAGAGCATCACTCGTGTAATGCACAAAAGCTGTTTCTGTCCCTGCGAAAGCATTCCGCCGTCTGCGCCGATTACGGTATCATAGCCGTTCGGCAGGCGCATGATAAACGAATGCGCATGGGAGGCTTGCGCCGCGGAAATCACTTCTTCATCGGTGGCATCGGGCTTGCCCATGGTGATATTCTCGCGAATCGTGCCTTCCTTCAGCCATGTTTCCTGCAAAACCATGCCGTAGTTTCCGCGAAGACTGTGGCGCGTCATATCCCGAATATCGGTTTTATCCACCGAAATCGCGCCGCCGTCTACATCGTAAAAGCGCATCAGCAGGTTAATCAGCGTGGTTTTTCCGCAGCCGGTCGGGCCGACAATCGCCACACGCTGACCGGGCGTTACGTGCAGATTGAAATTCTCAATCAGCTTCGTGTTCGGTGAATAGGAAAAGGACACCGCTTCGCAATCCACATAGCCCTTCGCCGTATCCAGCCGCAGCGCATTTTCACGTTCGGGAACCTGTGCGGGCGTATCAATCAGTTCAAGCAATCTCGCCGCACAGGCGATTGCATTCTGAAGCTCCGTTACCACGCCCGAAATTTCATTGAACGGCTTGGTGTATTGATTCGCATAGCTCAAAAAGCAGGTCATTACGCCGACGGTCATGCCTCCGCTCAATACCGCCAGCGCACCCGTGAGCGCAACGCCCGCATAAACAATGGAATTCACAAATCGGGTGGAGGGGTTGGTGATGGAGGAAAAGAACGTTGCGCGCAGGGAACAGGATTCCAGCCGCTCGTTGATTTCGTCAAACTCTTCCAAACACGTTTCCGCACGTCCGTACGCCTTAACAACCTTGGCATTGCCGACCATTTCATCGATATAGGCGGTCAGTTCGCCCCTCGTCTTGGACTGCAGAATAAACATATCATGCGTATGCGATGCGATAAACTTCGCCACGAACAGCGACAGCGGCGTAATCACCACAACCACCGCCGCAATGCCGGCGTGCTTCGCAAACATGAATCCGAGCGTTCCCAAAATGGTAATCACGCCGGTGAACAGCTGTGTGAATCCCATCAACAGACCGTCCGCAAACGCCTCGGCATCGGAAATCACACGGCTGACAATCTCGCCGTGCGGATGCGAATCGATATAGGACAGCGGCAATTCCTCGATTTTTCTCAGCGCATCTTCACGCAAATCCTGCACCACGGAGAATGTCACGCGGTTGTTGATAACGTTCATCACCCACTGAATCGCCGCCGTGATTGCCACCAGAACGAGAATTCTGATCAGAATCGGCACGATTTTATCAAAGAACACGCCGTTTTCGGTGATTTGGTCAATCGCTTCGCCCGCATAGACCGGCACCAGCAGCGTCAGCACCACGGTCACGATAGACAGAAGGAACGAAGCAAACACGAAGTATTTATATTTTCCGATATACGCCAGCACCCGCCGCAGCGTTGTACGATTCTTTCCTTTCATGGCTTATTCCTCCTTCCCGCCATACTGAGATTCGTAGATTTCCCGATAAACCGTGCAGTTTTGCATCAGTTCATCGTGCTTTCCGAGGCCCACCATGTGTCCGTCATCCAGCACGATAATCTGATCCGCCGCATGAATCGATGCCGTTCGCTGCGACACGATGAACACCGTGGGATGATAATCCAGCGCCTGAATCGCGCGGCGAAGATTCAAATCCGTGGCCTGGTCGAGTGCGGACGAGCTGTCGTCCAGAATCAGAATCTCGGGTCTGCGCACCAGCGCACGGGCAATCGTCAATCGCTGTTTCTGACCGCCCGAAAGGTTGCCGCCGTTCTGCTCGATTTGCGCATCCAGACCGCCCTTCGCCGCCACAACATCGTCTGCCTGCGCCACATGAATCGCCTGAAGCAGCTCTTCATCCGTGGCATCCGCTTTGCCCCAACGCAGATTTTCGCGAATGGTTCCGTGAAACAGCACTGCCTTTTGCATCACGAAACCGATTTTGCTTCGCAGCGCTTCTTCGTCCTGATTGCGCACATCCGTTCCGTTCACGAAAACCGTTCCCGATGTGGCATCATAGAATCGGGCAATCAAGCTGACCAAACCGGTTTTGCCTGCGCCCGTTCCGCCGATAATGCCGATGGTCTGACCCCGCTGCGCCGTGAAATCGATATCCGTGAGCGATTCGGCGCCTGCGTTTTTATATCGAAGCGAAACATGATCGAAGCGAACGGCCTGCGTGCAATCAACGGCCTCCGCTTCCTTTTCGGAAGAAATCATGTCCGGCTGAATTTCCAGCACGTCTTCAATGCGCTTCCAGCTGGCCAGACCCTTGTTCATCGTTACAATCAGATTCGCGAGCTTAATCAGCTCAACCAGAATCTGCCCCATGTAATTGTACAATGCCACCACCTGACCGGGAGAAATCACGCCCATCTGCACCTGAACCGCTCCCGTGTGAATCAGCCATACGATTGCGAAGTTAATCAGCAGATAGGTAATCGGATTCATCAATCCCGAAATCCAGCCCGCATGACGCTGGTGTGCGGTAAGCGTGCGGTTTTTCTGCTCAAACTCGCGATATTGCGATTCCTCTTTGCAGAATGCGCGAATCACGCGTGCGCCGGACAGATTTTCACGAGTGGCACCCAGCACCCGCTCAAGCGCCTTCTGAACGCCCCGCATCATCGGAATATTCACCGCCATAATTGTGAATACCACCAAACTCAGCGCCGCAATCACCGCAACAAACACCAACGCCGCGCGCAAATCGATGGTAAATGCCATAACCATTGCGCCGAACACCACAAACGGCGAACGCAGGAAAAGGCGAAGCGTCATATTCACGCCCGTCTGCGTCTGATTGACATCGCTCGTCAGGCGGGTAATCATCGCCGAAGTGCCGAGCGTGTCCATGTTCGAATTCGAAAGCTCCTGCAAATGCCCGAACAGGGCGTGGCGAACGCCCGTGGCAAACCCCGTGGCCGCCCGAGCGGAATAATACTGGGCCGTGATTGCCGAAACCAGTCCGACCGCCGCAAGCGCCAGCAATATCATACACATCTTAAATATGAAGCCTTTGTCGCCGTTCTGAATGCCCGTATCGATGATTGCCGCCACCACCAGCGGAACAAGCAATTCAAACGACGCCTCCAGCATCTTAAACAGCGGTGCAAGAATACACTCCTTGCGGTATTTCCTCAGGTACTTCCACATGCTTTTCATTCGGCGAAGCCTCCAAACATTTCTCGCAATCAGTATAACGTATAGACGTAAAATCTGTACATTGTTGCACTTTATGATTGATTTACATTCTTTATCGTGGTAATATAATACTCAGGATTATGAATGGGGGATTTTTTTATGCAAAAACGAGAACACCTCAGTTCCCGTCTCGGTTTCATACTGCTTTCCGCGGGATGTGCAATCGGATTGGGAAACGTTTATCGCTTTCCGATTTGGACGGGCGCTTACGGCGGCGGCATCTTCCTTGTTTTCTATCTGCTGTTTCTGGTTCTGCTGGGCATTCCGGTTATGTCTGCGGAATTGGCCGTCGGCCGTGCAAGCCAGCGCAGTATCGCAACTTCGTTTGATGTGCTCGAAAGAAAAGGGCAGAAATGGCATTGGATGAAGGGCATCGGCGTATTCGGCAATTATATGCTGATGATGTTCTACACCACCATCACCGGTTGGTTCCTGACCTATTTCTGGAAATACCTGAACGGCTCGATTATGGAATACACCACGGCCGCAGATCTCGGCGGCGTATTCGGCGGCATCGCATCCAGTGCGGCTTTGAACATTCCCGTCACGATTCTCGTGATTGCTCTGGGCTTCGGCATCTGCTCGCTCGGCCTTCAAAAAGGCGTTGAAAAAATCACCAAGGTCATGATGGTGATGCTGCTTTTGCTGATTCTGGCGCTGGGCGTTTACGCCTGCACGCTTTCGGGAGCGGGCGCGGGATTGAAATTCTATCTGATTCCGTCCACGCAAACCCTGCAGGCCAATAACATTTCGCTTTCCACGGTGATTTCCTCCGCAATGAGCCAGGCGTTCTTCACTTTGAGCCTCGGCATCGGCGCCATTGCGATTTTCGGCAGCTATATCGACAAGAACCGCTCGCTGCTGGGCGAAGGCATCACGATTGTCTGCCTCGATACATTCGTTGCGCTGATGTCCGGTCTGGTCATTTTCCCCGCATACTTCACGTTCAACCCCGGCACCACCGGCATTCCCGCCGATCAAGCCGGTGCGGGCTTCCTGTTCACAACGCTTTCTTCCATATTCAACAATATGGCGGCAGGGCGCGTAATCGGAACGGCTTTCTTCCTGTTCATGGTGTTTGCGGCGCTTTCAACCGTGATTGCCGTGTTTGAAAACATCATGTCGTTCTGGCTGGAGTGGACGAGCCTCAAGCGCTGGCAGATTGCGCTGATTAACATCGTGGGGCTGACCGTTCTCACCCTCCCCTTCATCTTCAGCAATGTCGGCGGCGTGCTCTCCGAAAAAATCTTCCTGGGCCGCAACTTCGGCGATTTCGAAGATTTCATGGTTTCCAACCTCGCATTGCCGATCGGTTCTCTGCTGTATGTATTGTTCTGCACGCATCGTTTCGGATGGGGCTGGGACAATTACATGGCCGAGATGAATGCCGGCAAGGGACTGAAGATGCCGAAATGGGCACGCTTCTATATGAGCTGGATTCTGCCTTTGATTATATTGGTGGTTCTGGTCATGTCCGTTGTGGGATAAAAACAAAAAAATGTTTCGGGGCATCCTCCGCATGGAAGATGCTCCGAATTGTTTGCTTGCGAAAAAAGGCGAAAGCTGGTATAATGAAGGCGAAAGCAAAATGAAAAGGAGAAAGCGTCATGCCTTCTTTTACCCGAAGAGCCGTTATGGACGCATTCATGCGCTTGCTCAACGAGCGGCCCGTAAACAAGATTTCCGTGAAGGACATCGTCGAAGCGTGTGGAATCAACCGAAATACATTCTATTACCATTTTCAGGATATCCCCGATTTAATCGAGGCTATCGCCAAAGAGGAAGCCGATTACGTAATCGGCAAATACGCCCGTGTTGAATCTTACGAGCAATGTTTGAGCATCGTTGTCGAATTCATATTGAAAAACCGAAAAGCAACGCTTCACCTGTACAATTCCGCCAATCGGGATTTATACGACCGCTATCTGATGGACATTTGCCAATACGTGGTAGACACCTATTTCAACACCGCATTCGCCAATCGAAATATCAACGAACTCGACCGCAATGTGATTGTCACTTCCTATAAATGTTTCGCCTACGGCTTATTTATCGACTGGCTGAACAACGGCCTTCAGGATGATATATTGCCCAAACTGAACCGACTTTGCGAACTGCGCGAGGGCATGATTGAGGAGATTTTCCGAAGAGCGGAGGATTCTTCGAATCACTGAATTTGTACAAAAGGCACGATTTGTCTGAATTTTCGACAGGTCGTGCCTTTTGTCTGTTTTTTGAGCAGGCGAAAAAAACTGTCCGTGTTCAAAAGCCGCATTTCCCGATATAATGGTATCATCAAGAAACGGAGGCAATGAAAATGCGCAGAAAAACAGTTCGCATCGCGAAAACTGGCTGCATCATCACTTCAGCCGCACTGATGGCTTTGGGGCTTTTGATGATTGTATGGCCGGGATTGTCGATTACGCTTGTCGGATTCATCGCAGGAGCGATGCTGATAGCGCTCGGCATTCTTAAATTGATTGGCTACTTTTCAAGGGATTTGTACCGTTTGGCGTTTCAATACGATTTGGCATTCGGTCTGCTTTTGATTATGCTGGGGCTGCTGCTCTTCACCGTTCCGGAAAGCATGATGCTGATGGTTTGCCTGATTGTGGGAATTTCCATTGCGGGCGACGGTCTGTTGAAGATTCAAACTTCAATGGACGCACGGCAATTCGGATTGAAAAGCTGGTGGCTGATTCTGATCCTGGGCATTCTGGCGGCGATATTCGGTATCACAACCGCATTCCGTCCGTTTGAAAGTGCGAATCTTTTGATGACGCTCATCGGCGCCGCGCTTCTGGCCGAAGGCACATTGAATTTGTGCGTGTCGCTGTGCGCAATCAAAATCGTTCGCAACAATATTATTGAAACTGAATTCGAAAGCAGATAGGAGGTTTCGCTCATGCGATTTTCAAAAGCGGTTGTAAAGCTGCGCGTGCCGATTCTGATTCTGGCAATCGTGCTGCTGATTCCGTCCGCAATCGGCATGGTTTCCACGCGTATCAATTACGATATGCTGAATTATCTTCCCGACACAATGGAAACCGTAATCGGTCAGGACGAATTGATGGAAGACTTCGGCAAGGGTGCTTTTTCCATGCTGGTGGTCGAGGGAATGTCCGACAAGGATGTTTCCGAGCTGAAAAAACAAATCGAACAGGTTGAACATGTGGATTCGGTGGTCTGGTATGATTCCGTTGCGGATTTGTCGATGCCCATGGAAATCCTGCCGGATAAAATCTACGATGCATTCAACAACGGCGACGCCACCATGATGGCGGTGTTCTTCGATTCGGCAACATCCGCCGATGTTACGATGGACGCCATTCGCGAAATCCGTTC
This sequence comes from bacterium, assembly GCA_963633785.1. Lineage (GTDB taxonomy): Bacteria > Bacillota > Clostridia > Christensenellales > Aristaeellaceae > Faecivicinus. The sequence continues at coordinate 10,017 of CAVHAH010000015.1, read as the reverse complement.
GATTGCCGGCAAGCAGGTTTTCGTTTCGGGCATGTCCGCTCTGGTTACCGACCTGAAGGATTTGTGCGAACGTGAAGAACCGATTTATGTGGCCATTGCGGTTATTCTCGCCTGTGTCGCCATGCTGCTCTTGCTCGACGGCTGGCTGGTTCCGTTTGTGTTCCTGGCGTGCATCGGCATTGCGGTTTTGATTAACCTGGGAACCAACTATTTCTTCGGCGAAATTTCCTATATAACCAAGGCTCTTGCGGCGGTATTGCAGCTGGCGGTCACGATGGACTATTCCATCTTCCTCTGGCACAGCTACAACGAACAGCGCCTGCATTATGACGACTCGAAAGAAGCCATGGCGGTTGCGATTCACGAAACGCTTACCAGCGTGGTCGGCAGCTCGATTACCACGGTTGCGGGCTTTGCGGCGCTTTGCTTCATGACATTCACACTCGGTCTGGACTTGGGCATCGTTATGGCGAAGGGCGTTGTGCTGGGCGTTCTGGCATGCGTCACCGTGCTTCCGTCGATGATTCTGATTCTCGACAAGCCGCTGCAGAAAACCAAACATCGCTGCATCATTCCGGACATGAAAAAGCTGTCCACCCGTTTGGTGAAAATCTTCCCCGTGTTCCTGCTTCTGTTTGCGATTCTGGTTTACCCCGCCTACTACGGCTATCAGAAAACAAACAACGAAGTGTACTACGATTTGGGCGAATGCCTGCCGGAGGACATTGAATACGTGATTGCCAATTCCAAATTGCGCGACACATTCGATATTGCCTCCACGCACATGGTTCTGGTAGATGCGAACCTGTCCGCAAAGGACAAATCCAACATGATTTCCGAAATGGAAAAAGTGGACGGCGTTAAATACGTTCTGGGTCTGAATACGTTCGTTGACGCCAGCATTCCCGAGGATATGCTGCCCGAATCCATCGTAAGCATTCTCAAATCGGATCGCTGGGAATTGATGCTGATCAATTCCGAATACAAGGTTGCGAGCGATGCCGTGAATGATCAGATTGATTCCCTGAATACGATTCTGAAAAGTTATGACCCGAGCGGAATGCTCATCGGCGAAGGTCCCTGCATGAAGGACATGATTGAAACCACGGATCACGATTTCAAGGTGGTCAACGCCGTATCCATCGTGGCCATCTTCGTAATCATCCTGCTGGTGGAAAAGAGCCTGAGCCTGCCGTTCATCCTGATTGCGGTTATCGAGCTGGCGGTATTCATCAATTTGGGTCTGCCGCATTATCTGGGACAATCGCTTCCGTTCATTGCGCCGATTTGCATTTCCACCATTCAGTTGGGCGCAACCGTGGACTATGCGATTCTGATGACCACACGTTATAAATCCGAACGTCTCATGCATTCAAAGCGTGATTCGGTGATTACGGCGCTGAGCACATCGATTCCGTCGATACTGGTTTCCGGATTCGGCCTGTTCGCCGCAACATTCGGCGTGGCTGTCTATTCCGATATCGACATCATCAGCTCCATGTGTATGCTGATGGCGCGCGGCGCAGTGGTCAGCATGCTGTGCGTAATTCTGATTTTGCCGGCATTGTTGATGCTGTTCGACGGTCTGATTCGTCATACAACGCTGGGTATGAAAGTGAAGGAGGCAAAATAATCATGAAAAAGTTCCTGTCTGTGCTGGTAGCAATCGTTTTGCTGTGCACAATGCTTCCCTGCGCATTCGCAGAGGAGGATAAAAAAGAAATGGTGTATGTGATTGCGGATGCAAACGGTGTTGCGGGAAGCATCAGCGTCAGCGAGCATCTCTACAATCGCGATGGTTCCGAAACCCTCACGGATTACAGCCGATTGAACAATATCGAGAATATCGGCGGTGATGAGACGTTTGAAAATCAGGACGGCGTTCTGATTTGGGACGCAAACGGTTCGGACATCCGCTACGACGGCACTTCCACAGAGCCGCTGCCCGCAGGCGTTTCCATTCGCTACACCCTTGACGGAACGGAAATTTCCGCAAGCGAGCTGGCAGGCAAGAGCGGTCATTTGGTGATGGATATCGAATACACCGCAAACTACTATGAAGAACACACCCTGAACGGCGAAACCGTTTCGCTCCCGCTGCCGTTTTTGATGGCAACGGTGATGCTGGCGGATGATGAAACCTTCTCGAATCTCTCCGTGACCAACGGCCGCGTGGTCAACATCGGCGATCGCACGCTGGTGATTTGCTACGGTCTGCCGGGTCTGGAAGAGGCGCTGAATCTGAAAGAGTATTCCGAGCGTGCAGAAGAGGACAAGGAAGAGCTGGAAGATTCCGATTTCGATTTCGACTTTGATTGGGACATCGATTTCGATACCGATATTCCGACCACCGCTCAGATTTCCGCAGACGTGACCGATTTCTCCTTTGACGGAACGTACACCCTGGCCACCGCTTCCGTATTCAACGATTTGGATTCCGACGGCGATTTGACGCTGACCTTCGACACCGCATCCCTCAGCGAGAAAATCACCGATGCGATGACGCAGTTGACCGACGGCGCACAGCAGCTCTACGACGGAACTTCCGAACTGAAGGACGGTCTGGAAGAAATCGATTCCAACAGCGCCGCACTCGTGGACGGTGCAAAGCAGATTGTGGATGCCATTATGGAAACCGCAAACGAAGGTCTGGAAGAGAAGAAGGCTGATTTCGCCAAGCTGAATATCACCCTGAATCCGCTGACCGCCGACAACTACGCTTCCGAAATCGAGCGTCTGGAAACCGAGCTTCTGGCGAATGTCGAAGACTATGTGCTGGAGCAGGCCGACAAGACGCTCACGGACAAGGTCAACGATGCCGTGTACAAAGAGGTCGTTTCTCAGGTGAATGCCGCCGCAAAGCAGCAGGTTACCGAAAAGGTGGAAGCGGTCGTTAAAGAGCAGGTGCGTGCACAGGTGGAAGCCGGCGCAAACCAGCTGGTGCATCAGAAGGTTGAAGCCGCCGTGCGTGCGCAGGTCGAAGCGAAGGTCACCCCCGTGGTTCGTGAGGAAGTAAAGACGCAGGTCACCGCCGCAGTGCGCGGTCAGGTGGAGATCGCCGTTCGCAATCCCTCCGACAGCGATATCGAAAACCAGCTGCAAAGCAGCGATGTTCAGGCGCAGATTAACGCAGCCGTGGATGAATACATGAATTCCGATGAAGGCAAGAACACCGTTGAAACACAGCTGAAAGCCATTGTGACCGAGAAGGTTACCGCCGCATACCGTGAACAGGTGCGCAGCCAGGTGGAAGCAAGCTATCGCGAACAGGTAAAGACCGAGGTTACCAAGCAGGTGCGTGCGGAAGTCGAAGCGCAAATCCGCGCAAACGCTTCCTCCTCCGACAATAACGACAATAACGAAGGAGAAAACAAAACCGAGCAGTCCGCATTCCTGAGATTCCTCTTCCCCGCCGCATTCGCCGAAGACAATACGAGCGAAGACGACATTCAGGCGCAAGTGGATGCGATGATGCAGACCGAGAAGATTCAAAGCGAGATTACTTCCCGTGTGAATGCGCAGGTTTCCTCCTCTGAAGGTCAGGCGCAGATTGAATCGCTGACCGATTCTCAGATGGCTTCGTCACAATCGCAAATCGATGCTCTGATTGCTCAGAATATGCAGGATTCCGCCACGCGTTCTCAGGTGGAAAGCGGCGTTCGCGCCAAGGCCAAGGAAACGGCAACCGCCAAAGCAAAGCAGCAGATTATCGACAAGCTCTCCTCGCTTTCCGAATCCGAAATCTCCGCCATGGTTGACAGCAAAATGGCAAGCGCGGACATTCAGGCATTGATTGAATCCAACACCGATTCTCAGATGAACGGAACCTCCACAAAGCAGGCAATTTCCGACAACGTGGATGCTCAGATGAAGACCGACAGCATTCAGGCGACCATCGAACAGGAATATCAGAACCAGTTGGCTTCGGACTCCGTGAAGCAGACCGTGGAAGACGAAATCAACAATCAGATGCAGTCCGAAAAGGTTCAGACCATCATTTCGCAGAACATCGCCGAGCAGATGAATTCCGACAGCGTGAAGGCGCTGATCAGTCAGAACATCACCGAGCAGATGAATTCCTCCAAGGTGAAGAAGATTATCTCCGAGCAGATTGAGCTGAATCGCCACGGCAAGGAATACATGGACAGCGTTGCTCAGGCGCTCGAAGAAAACGGCGAAGACGGCGCAGCGTATCGTTCTTTGGTGGATTTGCATGATTCCCTGGATTCCGTAAGCGAATTCTATCAGGGTCTGCAGGATTACACCGATGCAGTGGGAACGGCCGCCGAAGGCGCAGGAACGCTTCTGGACGGCATGAGCGAATTGAAAGACGGTCTGGATACGCTGAATACCAAGCTGGTTATCCGCCTGACCGACTTCCTGGACACCGACGCTCCCGAGATTCGCGATCGCCTGCAGTGCGTGATTGATATGTCGAAGGCCTACAATTCTTACGCAGGTATTTCCGAAGACATGACCGGCAGCGTTCACTTCCTGATTCGCACCGCCGGCGTGACCGCAAACAGCGAAGCATAAATTCAATATCCCCGCGCCGCACAATTCGACATCGAATCGGATTGTGCGGCGTTTTTTCGCAATCGCTTATTTTTTACTTGACAAGATATAGGCGTTCATCTATAATATAACAGTGTTATATAGCACTGTTATATTTTTTCGAAAGGAGATGAATCCATGTCCGCAAAGGCAGAGAATACGCAGGAGAACATATTGAACACGGCCATCAAACATTTCCTCCGAGACGGTCTTGCGGGGGCTTCGTTACGGGGAATCGTAAAAGACGCCGGGCTGACCACGGGCGCTTTTTACAAATACTATCCCACGAAGGAAAGCCTGTTCGATGCGCTGGTGGATCCGTATGTAGAACACGTTTATCAAATCTTCGATAATACTCTGGAAGATTTTGTGAAGCTGTCCGCAGAAGAGCAGACCGACAGCATGACGGAATTCTCCTCGGACGGATTGAATCTGATGGTGGACTACGTATACGACCACTATGATCATTTCAAGCTGCTGCTCAAATGCGGAGACAGTGGGAAATACGCAGATTTCATCCACAATCTGGTGGAGCGTGAAATGCAATCCACAATCGATTATATTCAAACCCTGCGAGATGCGGGAATCGAAGTGCCGACAATCGAAAAAAGTCTGATGCACATGATTTGCACGGGGCTTTTCTCGTCTGTTTTCCAAATTATCGAGCACGATGTGGATAAGGAAACCGCCAAGAAGAATATCGCACAGCTGAAAGAATTTCAAACAGGCGGTTGGGAACGGCTGCTGAACATCCGTTTCCCGAATCCCGAATGAAACAAGCGGATTGAATTCCGCTTATTTTTCGGCGAGCGGTTAGTTGTTTCTAACTTTCAAGGTGATACCGCACACATGAGTCGGTGCGGTGTTGCATCAATTTAAGGAGTGTGTCGCATGGAAGAAAAGAAGAAATCCACGGTTTCATGGTTGCTGGAATGGGCAAAGCCCGAGCAGAGTCTTTACCTGAAAAGCGTTCTGCTGGCAGTTGGCAATGTCGTTTTCAAGATTGTTCCTTATTTTTTGATTGCCGATGTGGTGCGAATGCTTTTGAACGGCGTGATGACATTCTCGTCTTATCTGATGAAGGTGATTCTGATTGCCGCATCGTTTCTGTTTGCGGAGCTTCTGCACTCCGCATCGACAACGCTTTCCCACAAAGCAACGTTTGCGGTTCTGGTCGACATTCGAAAGAAATGCTGTGACAAGCTGGCGAAAGTCTCCCTCGGCTATGTGAAGGATACGCCTTCGGGCACGTTTAAGAACATCATGGTCGAGCGCATCGACAGCATCGAAACCACGCTTGCGCATATCGTTCCCGAATTCACCTCCAACATGCTTGCGCCCGTCGTTGTTCTGGTTTTCTTCTTCATGACGGATTGGCGGCTGGCGCTCTGGTCGTTTCTCCCCATCGTAATCGGGTTCATATCCTATATGGGCATGATGATTGATTACAAGCCGAGTTTCGAGCGAACGGTGAAAGCCACGAAGGAACTGAATGATTCGGCGGTTGAATACATCGACGGCATCGAAGTTGTCAAGGCCTTCGGCAAAACCGAAAGCTCCTATGCCAAATTCACGGAAGCCGCCAAAGAAAATGCGGATTCCTTCATTTCCTGGATGCGCCGCTGTGCCGTTTTCCACGGGATGATGATGACGATTACGCCGTATACATTGCTCACGGTGCTCCCCTTCGGTGCGCACTATGTTGCCAACGGAACGCTCACGCTTTCATCCTTCGTGCTTTGCGTGATTCTGTCGCTGGGCGTTGTCGGGCCCGTGCTTGCCATCGGTTCTTACATGGACGATTTGGGCAAAATCAGCGTAATCGTCGGCGAGGTGGCGCAGATTCTTCAGCAGCCGGATTTACAGCGTCCGGCAATCAGCACGGCCTGCCCGAAGGATAATTCCGTTTCGCTCGAAGACGTGCATTTTGCCTACCACGAAAAGGAAGTGCTTCACGGAATCAACATGGAGATGAAAGCCGGAAGCGTGAATGCGATTGTAGGTCCGTCCGGAAGCGGAAAATCCACCATCGCCAAGCTGATTGCTTCCTTCTGGGATGTCGATTCGGGCGACATCAAAATCGGCGGTGTGAGCACGCGCGAACTGTCCTTTGAGGATTTCAACCGCAGAATCGCCTATGTATCGCAGGACAATTACCTGTTCAATGAAACCGTCATGGAAAACATCCGCCACGGCAAGCCCGATACCCGAACGCCACGGATGAAGAAGTGATTGAAATCACGAAAAAGAGCGGCTGTTATGATTTCATCATGCAGCTGGAAAACGGCTTTGATACCGTTGTCGGCGGTGCGGGCGGTCATTTGTCGGGCGGCGAACGGCAGCGCATTTCCATTGCGAGAGCCATGCTGAAGGATGCGCCGATTGTGATTCTGGACGAAGCAACGGCCTACACCGACCCCGAAAACGAAGCGATTCTGCAAACTTCCATCGCAAAGCTCGTTTCGGGAAAAACGCTGATTGTGATTGCCCATCGCCTTTCCACCGTTCGGGACAGCGACAAAATTTTCGTAATCGACGGCGGCACCGTAAAGGGATGCGGCACACACGAATCGCTTCTGTCTTCCTGCCCGCTTTATCGGGAGATGTGGGAAGCGCATATTTCCGCAAAGGATGCGGCAAAGGAGGTTGCGGCGCATGTTTGAGATTCTGGCAAAATTCTTCCGCTTCTGCGGCAGGGAAAACGGCAATAAATTCAAATTCTCCGTGGTAATCGGCTTGGTGGATGCACTCGCCTCCGCAATGAAGGTTCCCGCCATTATGGTGATTCTGATGGGCCTTGCGAGCGGCGAACCGATGAAGAAATACATTCTCCTTTCGCTTGCCATCATGATTATCAGCGCAATTATCGGTTCTTTGTGCAAACGCTATACCGTCACGCTTCAAACCGAGGGCGGTTACAGCGCCGCCGCATTTGCGAGAATCAAGATTGCCGAGCATCTGCGCTATCTGCCCATGGGCTATTTCAACGCCAACAGCATCGGCGAAATTTCCTCCGTTACAACCAACACCATGGAATCCCTCGGCGATGTGGCCACCCGAGTGGTTATGGTGACGCTGCAGGGCATTCTGGAAACGGCCATGATTATCGCCATGATTCTGGTCTTTGATTGGCGAATCGCCTGCATTGCGGCCGCCGGTGTGATTCTGTTTTTCCTGATTAACTCCAAAATGCAGAAAGCGGGCAAGGATATTTCGGAAGATAAAGTTTCCTGCGACATTCGCCTGGTCAGTCAGATTATGGAATACATTCAGGGAATCGCCGAGGTGAAATCCTACAACCTGCTCGGCTCTCAGGCGAAAAAACTGAATGAAGCCAACGATGCCTGTGCAAATATCAACACGAAAATGGAATTGACGTTCATTCCCTATCACTTCCTCCAAACGGCGATTACCAAAATCACGGGAGCGGTGATTGTTGCGTGCAGTGTCCTGTTCTACATTCACGGAACCATGAGCGCCATTTCCGCCATCGGCATGACCGTTACCGCATTCATGCTGTATGCATGCCTTGAAAGTGCGGGAAGCTTTTCCTCGCTTTTGCACACCGTCAGCGTTTGCGTAGACAAGGCCAACGCCATTCTGGCCCTCGACACCATGGATATCGACGGCAGGGATATTCAGCCGAAGAACCACGATATTCAGCTGAATCACGTTTCGTTTTCCTATGAGCAGCGGAAAATCATCGATGATGTTTCCCTCTCCATTCCTCAAAAGACCACCACGGCCATTGTGGGGCCCTCCGGCGGCGGAAAATCAACGCTTTGCAATCTGATTGCCCGATTCTGGGATGTGGATGAAGGCACAATCACCCTCGGCGGCGTGAATGTGAAGGATTACAGCATGAACAGCCTCATGAGCAATTTCGCATTCGTTTTTCAGAATGTCTATCTGTTTGCGGACACGATTGAGAACAACATCAAATTCGGTCGGCAGAACGCAACGCATGAAGAAGTGGTCGAAGCCGCCAAGAAAGCCTGTTGCCACGATTTTATCAGTAAACTGCCCGACGGTTACAACACCGTGATCGGTGAAGGCGGTGCAAGCCTGTCCGGCGGCGAAAAACAGCGCATTTCCATTGCCCGTGCAATCATGAAGGATGCGCCGATTATCATTCTCGATGAAGCAACCGCCAACGTCGATCCCGAAAACGAGAAGGATTTGATGGACGCCGTGGAAGCGCTCACGAAAGAAAAGACGATTATCATGATTGCCCATCGCCTGAAAACCGTGCGCCATGCCGATCAGATTGTGGTGGTGGACAAGGGGCGCATCGTGCAGCGCGGCAATCACGAACAGCTGATGCGTCAGGAAGGCATTTACAAGCGATTCATCGACACCAGAACGCAAGCTGTCAGCTGGAAGCTGTAAGCATATGCTCCGCCATACGGAACGCACGGCGCAGATGTTTAAGGCCCTTCGCAATATGGGCAAAAGCGTTTTCATTATCACCCACGACAGCGAACTTACGGAAAAATGCTGCACGTGCGAAATCAACCTGTCTGACCACAAAGCAGCCTTGTATGCGCTGTGAGCAATGC
>CAVHAH010000015.1:0-894 GCA_963633785.1 bacterium | reverse complement strand
GAGCAATGCCGCACAATTCATCGCCGATGTTGAATTGTGCGGCATTTTCGATAAAAATCTCGAACTTGTTTCAAATGTATTTCAATTTGTATATTTAACGTTTCTTTTTGCAGGAACTCTAATCTGCTGTGTCGAATAAGCAAAAGTGAATACATATCCGAATTTGGGATTTTATAAAAAGAAAGAGGTGGAATGTTTCGATGAAACGAAGTTTCCCGAGGGCAAAGAGGATTATCGCTTTTGTGCTTGTCTGGGCGCTTGCGCTGTCCATCGGCATTCTCCCGGCGAGTGCCGAAAATATATATGCCTATGTGAACGGTTCGCAAAGTCTGTCGGTTTATTCGGATGCCGCATTGACACAGCGCAAATCCGACACATCGCTGAATCCGTATGCCGTGGTTCGGGTATACCAATACACCGACAAGAGTGCGGCCGTTTCAAACGGAAGCGTTGCCGGCTATGTCGATATCAGCCGCCTTACATTGCTTTCACAGCAGAGTAACGTTCGCATTATCACGGAAAAAACGCGCGTATACGCTTCGCCCGACACTTCTTCCGCTTCCATGTCCGTTCCGAAAGACATGACGGTTTACGAGATTCTGCGTTCGGGCGATTGGGCATGGGTTGCGAACGGCGTCTATACGGCGTACATTCAAACAGCGTATCTGCGTACGCAGGATGAATCCTCCCCCGCGCCTACGCCGACCCCCGAACCCACGAAAACCGCAACCCCGACAACCATTCCCGCAACGGTGATTGCCTCGGGCGCAAAGCTGTACGCTTCTCAGAGCACCTCTTCTCCGTCCATGGATATCGCTATCGGCGAAAAGGTGAATGTCCTGCAAATCAACGGCAGTTGGACTTATCTCGAATACAACGGCGTGAACGCCTATT
>CAVHAH010000014.1:16151-18572 GCA_963633785.1 bacterium | reverse complement strand
GCACGCTGGTGCGCACGCTCCTGGGGCTTGTGCGGCCGTTGAAGGGCGAAGTGGTCTATTCCGACGGTCTGAAGCGCAATCAAATCGGCTATCTTCCCCAGAAAAACGCCGCCATGCGCGATTTCCCCGCCTCGGTAAGCGAAGTGGTTCGTTCCGGACTGGTGAATCAAATGCGCCGTCACATTTGGCTGAATGCCGCACAGCGAAAAACGGCGGAGGAGAAAATGCGCCTGGTAAACATTGAATCGCTGAAAAATCAGCCGTTCAGAACGCTCTCGGGCGGTCAGCAGCAGCGCGTGTTGCTGGCTCGGGCGCTTTGCGCCACCGATTCCATACTTCTGCTCGATGAACCGATTACCGGGCTGGATCCGCAGGCGGCACAGGAGATGTATTCGGTGATTCGAAGGCTGAATCGTGAAAACGGCGTTACAATCGTGATGGTCTCTCACGATGTCCATGCCGCACTGCAAGATGCAAACAAGGTGCTGCTGGTCGATCACGGCATTGAATTCTTCGGTTCCGCCGATGAATGGAGGATGAAAGCATAATGGCAGGTTTCTTGGAAAAATGGCTTTCGAAAAGGAAAATCGTCTGTGCGCTGCTGTTCACGGGCATTGTCGTTTACCTGATTGCGAAACTCGCCGCAATCGATGCTTTCGGCGAAATGCAGGCGTATCTCGGATATAAATTCATACAGCGTTCGCTGATTGTGGGGCTTCCGGTTGCCTTGTGTGCGGCGCTTCTGGGCGTGATACTGGTTCTGAAGCGTTATTCCATGATCGGCGACGGGCTTTCCCACGTGGGTTTCGGCGCACTCACCGTTGCGGTTTCGCTCGGGTCCGTTACGGCGCAGAGCCTGCCGAAGTTTCTGAATGCCGACCTTCGCGCGAGTCTTGCGGGGCTTTGCGCACACATTTCCGATTCGCCGCTTGTATTCACATTGATTGTGGTGGTCATCTGCGCAATGCTGCTTTTGCGGGTGAACAACGGCGGCGGTGATTGTGCGATTGCATTGATTTCCACCTCCGCGCTCGCCATCGGCGTGATTGTCGCCAATCGCACGGAGGGCATGAATATCGACGTTACCAATTATATGTTCGGAAGTATTCTCGCCATCGGAAATACCGATATGATTCTTTCGCTGATTCTGTCTGCGGCGGTGCTGGTGCTGTTCGTGATGTTCTATCCTCGCATTTTCGCCGTGACGTTCGATGAATCCTTCGCGCGGGCCACGGGTGTGAATGCCAAGCTCTACAATATGCTCGTGGCGCTCCTCACGGCGGTCACGATTGTGGTCGGCATGCGGCTGATGGGCACCATGCTGATTTCCAGCCTGATTATATTCCCCGCACTCACCGCCATGCGTGTGTTTTCACGGTTTCGCGCGGTGGTCATCGCCTCGGCGGTTATCTCGGTGGTTTGTTTCTTTATCGGGCTGATGCTCTCCTGCGTGCTCTCTCTGCCCGCCGGCGCAGGCATTGTAATCGCCAACCTCGGCACATATCTTCTGTTCACGCTGATTCGGGCGATTGCGATTCGCTGAACACTCAAACTGCGAGAAAAGCGGCTGCCGCAAAACATTTTGCGACAGCCGCCGAATTATGCGCCCGACCTGGTCTTTGACCCCACACTCGCCGGCCGGAGCGTTCGCTCATAAGGACTCTGCCTCCCCACTACTAACCCTCTCGACTTTATTGTCGGCCGGACTTACTTCTAAGCCGCACCATGCTCACCGGAATTTTTCCGGGTTACGTGGATCGTTTCGCCTGCGACTGGCATCGACTTTCAACCACGGACACGCACAATCGTTTTTTATTATACACTTTTTCTTTGCCGTGTCAATCTCCGATCGTGAATCTTCCATGCGATTCTGCCCGAGACGATGCTCCACGGAATGGCAACCAAAATATCCAGCACGGAATGCTGTTTGACAAACACGGTCGAAACGCTGATGAGCACCGCCATGAAAACAATCGGAATCAACCATTTGCGGCGGTTCTTCGGCAAACGTTTGAATGCCGTGTACGCCATGGCATAACAGCCGATTACATGCACGCTCGGCAATACATTCGTATTGGTATCCGCAAGATAAATCTGCGAAACCAGCCATGTGGCGATATTGTTTCTCGGCATGGTTTGCGGGCGAAGATTCTGCCCGTTCGGGAAGAGCATGCAAAACAGCACCGCAGAACCGAATCCGATTCCGATGAACGTCATATAGCGTTTGAATCCCTCGCCGTCACGAAAGAGCAGGATAAGCCCCGGAATCACCAGATACAGATACCATAAAACATACGGAAATATGAACCACTCGCAAAACGGAATCGCATCGTCAATCGGCAGATGCGACACCCAGTAATCGTTTACCACCAGTTTTTCGGCAATCGCAAACTGAATCAGATATGCCGGAAGAATCAATAT
>CAVHAH010000014.1:10672-16141 GCA_963633785.1 bacterium | reverse complement strand
ATATATACCAGTACCGTGAATCCTTTTTCATAAAACCGTCCCTGTGCAATTATCGTATTTTTCCTTGAAAAGCCACCGCCAGGCCGAGTATCCGAATCGAATCGCTTGCGGGCATCGTGAATACCATCGGCGGATAATTTCGGTTTTCACTCACCAGGCGAACGCCGTTCGGAATGTGGTACACGCGCTTGAGCGTCGCCTCGTTTTCAATGATAACCGCCGCAATTGCGCCGTCTTCAACATCGTCCTGAAGGCGAATATAAACGATATCGCCGTCATAAATTCGGGCATCAATCATGCTGTCGCCGTGTACACGCAGTGCGCAATCCGCATGTTCGTCGCCGAGAGCCGAAACCGTTTCTTCGGCGTTGCGAATGCACTCCATCGGATTTCCCGCCGCAATCTCGCCGATTAGGGGAATGCGCACGGGATGTATCGGCAAAATCTCCGCAGGCGAATGATTGTCCGATGCGAAATCCGCCTCCGCCTTCCGATTGCGCATTTCAAACCCGACGCCGCTCACAAGCATTTCCAGCGGGCATTTCAGCGCTTTCGCCAGACGCTTGAGCGTTTCTCCGCGCGGATTTCCCGTTTCGCCGTTGAGCAGCTTGTTGATTGTTCCCTTCGGCACGCCCGAACTTGCAGACAGCATTTCCGTGGTCAGCTTGTTTTCACTTTTGAGTATCAAAAGACGATGGCGTAAATCCATATCCGTCACCCTTTCAACGCAATCAACCGTATTCTATCACGATTGCATTGCATTCGCAATGCGACAGGCCGTTTCTTTACACCGAAAACGGTTAATATTTGCAAATTTAACCGAATACGGCGAATTTAACTGTGTGTTCGATTGACTATCCGCCATGCGCAAGCTATAATCAATTTAACCGTAAACGGTTATTACGATGTTTTGAAACGGAGGGATGCGCATGAAAAACAAAGACAAGCTACCGATTCACGCTTCGGTATTGATGAAGGAAATCGAGAATCTGCGTGAAAAAATCGATGTACTGCAGGGAGAGGAGCTGGCGTTTCGGCTGAAAAGTATTCCCGCACTTAAACGCGAGGTGGATGCATTATCTCAGCGCATCGCCGAAATCGAATCCGTTTTGCGAAACGGTGAATCCCGCACGACCGGGCTTTTCAACATCACCGTTGATGCCCAAAGCAAGCGGCAAATGCATTCACAGCTGATTCTGCTGGAGAAACTTCAGAAGCGTCGGGCCGACAGCATGGCAGAGCTCGGGCAGTTGTATTCTCTGATTGATTCCATTCCGGATGCGCAAATCCGCCTGATATTCACCTATCGATATATAGACCGCCTCACATGGCAGCAGATTGCCTTTCGCATCGGCGAATACGACGAGCAGTATCCCCGCCGCATTCACAACAAAGCGCTTCGAATGCTGCGCACACTTATCGAATCCGAAGGCCTAACAGATTGAATATTTAACCTTACTATGTTATAGTACAATGAGATGAATGTGGGGCTATTCACATGATTCGGGAGGGATGTATTTTGTCACGCAAGGAGAAAGTGCTGCACAGCACAATACTGGTGACTTTGGTCATTATTCTGAGCAAGGCGATCGGTTTCGGCCGCGATATGGTCACAACGGCTTATTTCGGCGCCACAATGGAAAACGACGCCTATGTTTCCGCATACAGTTTGTTTTATCTGCCGGTGCTGCTGTTTAACTCCTGTATTTCGGCAACTTTGATTCCGATGTATGTATCGGAACGCAATCAGCACAGCCTGGAGCATTCCAACCGCTTTGCAAGCAATGCAATCAACCTGTTTGCGGCGGCGGCGCTGATTGTTACGGGCATCATGCTGGTGCTGGCAAAACCGCTGGTGCATTTGGTTTACAACGGATTCAACGCCGAAAAGCTGGCGCTCACGGCAAAACTGGTGCGAATCATGGTTTTGGCGCTGGTATTCAACGTAAGTTCGATTGTGGTTTCCAATATGCTCAATGCGATGGAAAAATTCATTGCGGCACAGCTGACCGGATTCCCGTTGAGCATATGCGTGATTACGGCCTCCGTGTTCTTCTCCAAAGAATACGGCATTACCGCCGTGGCATGGGGCGTTTTCGCCGCAAATGTGCTGCAGCTGCTGATTCTGATTCCGTTCTTGAAGGGCTGGTTCCGTTACACGCCCGAAATGAATCTGCGTGATCCGAGATTCGTTCGCCTAATCAAGCTGGCAGGGCCTGCGATGCTGTCGATGGGCGTGAGCGAGTTGAATCACATGATTGACCACGCACTGGCGAGCAGTTTGGCGGAAGGCACGCTGACTTCAATGACGAGCGCCTATCGCCTGATTACTTTCCTTCAGGGCATTCTGATTGTTCCCCTGACCACAATCATGTTCTCGAAGATGAGCAACAAAGTGGCGCAAAAGGACGAACAGGGCGCTTTGCGAATGCTCCGGCGCAGTTCTCTTACGCTGATGATGGTGGTTCTGCCGATTGTCGGCATCGGCGCCGTGATGAGCATGGACGTAATCAAATTCGCCTATATGCGCGGCAAATTCACGCTGAATGACGTTCGTGTAACGGCGGGCATACTGACCTGCTATATCGTGGGTCTTCCCGCATTCGGCATGCGTGATTTCATGAACCGCATGTTCCACGCACTGGGCGATACGAAAACGCCGTTTCGCGTATCCTGTTTGGTGGTCGGAATCAACATTGTATTGAATTTCGTGCTGCGGGCCGTGATGGGGGCAAACGGTTTGGCGCTGGCGACCTCGATTGCGAGCTACTGCGGCATGATCGTTCTGATTATTCTGCTGCGCAAGCGTTTCGGCAGCAACGGTTTGCACACGGTATTTCTCGAGCTGGCGAAGATGATTTTCTCCACGGGCATTTGCGTGGTCGTTTGCATTCTGATGAATCGCGTATTGCCCGAAAGCGATGCGCTTCTGCACATCATTTTGCGGCTGGTGGTTTGCACGGCGGTGTCGGGCATAGCCTATCTGCTGGTCGCAACGGTTTTGAGAATTCGTCCGCTGCAAAGCGTTACCGAACGGATTCTCGGCAAATTGAAAAAGCATTGAGTCGGCAATAAAACGAAGGGGGTGACCGCATTGCAGGAAGAAGAACGTCTGATTACCACGGGTTTCCGCCAGGAGGACGAAGATCAGGAGCAATCACTGCGTCCGCACGTGCTGTCGGAATACATCGGTCAGGATCGCTTGAAGGACACATTGAGCGTGTACATGCAGGCGGCAACCGCACGGCATGAACCGCTGGATCATATACTGCTTTACGGGCCGCCCGGTTTGGGTAAAACCACGCTTGCGGGCATTATTGCCGCCGAAATGGGACATAATATCCGTGTAACGAGCGGACCTGCGATTGAGCGTGCGGGCGATTTGGCATCGATTCTCACGAATCTGAATGCCGGCGACGTGCTGTTTATCGATGAAATTCACCGCTTGAGCCATTCGGTGGAAGAAGTGCTGTATCCCGCAATGGAGGATTATGCGCTGGACATCATGATCGGCAAAGGGCCGAGCGCGCGTTCCATCCGTTTGGATTTGCCGAAATTCACGTTGATTGGCGCAACCACCCGTGCGGGCATGCTGACCTCTCCCCTGCGCGATCGTTTCGGCATCAGCTTCCGCTTGGAATTGTATTCGCCCGAACAGCTGGCGGTGATTGTGAAGCGTTCGGCGAAAATTTTGAAAATCGAATGCGATAACGACGGTGCTTTGGAGATTGCCTCCCGTTCGCGCGGAACGCCGAGAATCGCAAACCGTTTCATTCGCCGTGTGCGCGATTTCGCCGAGGTTCGGGGAACGGGAAAAATCGACGTATCCGTTGCGCAGGAAGCGTTGGACATGCTGGAAATCGATGAATTGGGGCTGGATCGCACCGATCGAACCATGCTTCGGGCCATGATGGAAAAATTCGGCGGCGGTCCCGTCGGTCTGGATACGCTGGCGGCAACCACGGGCGAAGATCCCGCTACGATTGAAGATGTGTACGAACCGTATCTACTACAGCTCGGTTTCCTGATGCGCACGCCGCGCGGACGCATCTGCACACAGGCGGCATACGACCACATGAATATTCGCATGCCCAAGCCGGCGTCCGCTTCCAATCAGGTCAGAATGGAGTTTGAATCATGAAGCTATCCGATTTTATGTACGATCTGCCCGAAGAACGCATTGCGCAAACGCCCGTAGAGCCGCGCGATCACAGCCGTTTGATGGTGATTCACCGCAGTTCGGGCGAAATCGAGCACAAACATTTTTACGATATCATCGATTACCTGAATCCGGGCGATGTGCTTGTGGTCAACGATACCCGTGTGATTCCCGCCCGCTTGTACGGCGAACGTCCCACAGGCGGCGCCTGCGAGGTGCTTTTGCTCAAACAGCTTGCGCCGAAAAAATGGGAAACGCTGGTGAAGCCCGGAAAAAAGCTGAAGCCCGGTGCGGAGATTCTGTTCGGAGACGGCCGTTTGCGCGGTCACGTTTTGGAAACGACCGACGTGGGCGGGCGAATCGTTGAATTCGAATGCGAAGGCACGTTCGAAGCGGTGCTCGACGAGCTGGGCGAAATGCCGCTGCCGCCGTATATTCACGAAGCGTTGCAGGATCGCGAACGTTATCAAACCGTATACGCAAAGCACGAAGGCTCCGCCGCTGCGCCCACTGCCGGATTGCATTTCACCCCCGAATTGCTGAATCGCATTCGTGAAAAGGGCATCGAGGTTGTTCCCGTATTGCTGCATGTGGGTTTGGGCACTTTCCGCCCGGTAAAGGTGGAGAATGTCGAGGAACATCAGATGCACACGGAGTATTTCGAGGTTTCTCAGGAGGCTGCCGATAAAATCAATGCGGCACGGGAGCGGGGAAATCGGGTGATTGCCGTGGGCACCACGAGCGTGCGCACGCTGGAATCCTCCTGTGAAAACGGTCGCCTGATTGCCAAGCGGGGCGATACGAGCATATTCATCCGTCCGGGCTATCAATACCAAATGGTGGATGCGCTGATTACCAACTTCCATCTGCCCGGTTCGACATTGATGATGCTGGTATCCGCATTGTACGATCGCGAGAAAATTCTGGCGGCATACGAACTGGCGGTGAAGGAACAGTATCGTTTCTTCTCGTTTGGCGATGCAATGTTCATTGAATAAAAAAGAAGCTGTTGCGTTTTGATTCGCAGCAGCTTCTTTTTGTGTGATTATGCCGAATGCGCCGTTCCCTTGCACACTTCGGCGATAACCGCCTTGACCTTGGGATCGGTTTCCAAATCCAAACGATGCTCCAGGAAGGCGCGAACCTTCTTCTGCTTCGTTGCCGCCAGCGCACGAACCACGTGAATGCGCGTTTCGGCATCCGGAGTGTTAATCAGGGTGGTCAGCGTGTTGAATGCCACTTCGTCGGAGCAGCGTCCGAGCGCATCGATGGCCGCAAGGCGAACCTCCGGCTTCTTGTCGTTCACCATG
>CAVHAH010000014.1:2925-10662 GCA_963633785.1 bacterium | reverse complement strand
GTTCTTGAGTTTATCCGCTTTTCCCTTCTGGGCGAGTTTTTCGATAGTATCGAGCTTATTTCCGAACAGTCCCATAACACATTGCCTCCACTTGACAAAAATTGAATTCGGATATATCATATTTAACGGTATAAAAACGATTACCGTAAACATATATATACTATATGCCCGAATCGATGAATTGTCAAGCGCAATTTGAATGCGATACAATTTGTTCACAAAGAGGGAGCTTATGAGCGAACAGAAAACGGCCGCATTGAGCCGCCAAATGATTATATTTTACCGACTGTACAACGAGCGTGTGATGCGAAGATTCCGCCCGCATCGTGCCGCAAATCTGTCGCAGGGGGAAATGTTTCTTCTGAGCATTCTGCTCGACCACAAGGAACTGCCGTTGGGCGAACTGGTGGAGCGGTCGCTGATGGCAAAACAGCAAATCAATCGCCTGCTCAATTCGCTGGAAGAAAAGGGGCTGATTCTGCGCATTCGCCCTTCCGAAAATCGGCGAATCGTGCTTCTCCGACCCACCGAGGAAGCCTTTCGCCTCGCAGACGCCGCACAATCGGAAATCGAAAACGCGCTCACCGAGGTTTTCGAAACACTCGATGAACGCGCTTTGGAAGAATATCTTTGTGCAATCGAAACAATCAATCACATATTGAATCAATTTCCTTCGGGGAATCGAGGCGACTGAGAATCTCCCGATCCACCTTGTGATACAGCGTTAAGCAAATGCACAGCGAAACCAGCTCGGCAATCGGGAACGACCACCACGTCGGCTCCAAACCGATTCGGCTGAGCAGCCATGCGGCGGGAATCAGCACAATCAGCTGTCGGCACAGGCTCATAATCAGGCTGTAAAAGCCCTTGCCGATGGCTTGGAAAACGGTGCTGAGCGTGATTCCGATGGCCGCCAGAATAAAGTGCGAGGAAATGATGCGCAATGCGGGTGCGCCGATGGTGCGAATCGCTCCGTCGGCGGTATTGTCGAACATGCCCATCAGTGTATTCGGAATCGTAAGGAACAGAATCATGCCTACGCCCATAATCACGATTGCATAAATCAGCGCAACTTTGACCGCCTCATAAACGCGTTTGCGCAGTCTTGCGCCGTAATTGTAGCCGACAATCGCAACCAAACCGTTGCTCAGACCGAATACCGGCATAAACACGAACGACTGCAATTTGAAATACACGCCCAACACGCTCACCGCCGTGTTGCCAAACGGCATCAGAATCAAGTTGAACAGAACGGTCATCACAGAGGAAATAGACTGCATAATAATGCTGGGGAATCCGACAACCAGAATGTTTTTAAGCGTTTCGACCTTGATGCGGAAACCGCGCAGCGACATTTTCAATTCGGGATTTCTCGTTTGATTCAGCACAAAGCCCAGCAGCATGCTGACAACCTGACCGATTACCGTGGCCAGCGCCGCACCCGCAATGCCCATTTCGGGGCAGCCGAGATAACCGAAAATCATAATCGGATCGAGAACGATGTTGGTAATTGCGCCCGAAAGCTGCATCAGCATCGAAAGCACGGTATTGCCCGTGGCC
Organism: bacterium; assembly: GCA_963633785.1. GTDB lineage: Bacteria > Bacillota > Clostridia > Christensenellales > Aristaeellaceae > Faecivicinus. The sequence continues at coordinate 9,102 of CAVHAH010000014.1, read as the reverse complement.
TGCACCAGGCGTTCAAAACCGATGGACATAAACAGCGCGAAAGACAGCGTGGTCACAATGCCCGTATAGGTTTCGCCCAACGCCTGCAAATTCGCATCGTTTGTGGTCATTTTGAAGAAAAGGCCCTTCAGAAACAGACCGAAAATCAAAAACAGCAAATAGCCCAAAAACAGCAGAAAGAAACCGTTTTTGGCGGCGTCACGCGCATCCTCGGAACGGTGCTCGCCCAGTCTTCTGGAAATCAGGCTGTTGATACCGACGCCCAGACCCGTAGACACCGCAATCATCAGCATCTGAATCGGATACGCCAACGACACTGCGGTCAGCGCCTCCGCATCGTATTTCGCAACGAAAATACTGTCGACCACATTATAAAGCGCCTGCACAAGCATGCTGATCATAATCGGCACGGACACTTTCGGAACAAGGCTCGTCATTTTCATTGTGCCGAGCATCTTCGAACGCTGTTGCTGTTCCACCAAAAACCAACTCCCACGAACATAAAATCAACCGCCCCACGCATTTGCGAAGCGGTTGATTTTATCATAGCATAGTATATATTTATGCGTCAATGTATATGCGGTTATATCTTTGCACTTCAATAGATAAAATAGTAAATGTTAACCTCCGAAATGCAGGTATCGTCATACTTGCTTCCGCTGTATACATCCAGAATCTCGATTGTCAATTCACTTGCATACGCCGCTTCGTCCAAAACGACCGTCTGCACATCCTCTACATCATCAAGAGAATACGTTCCCGCATAATTTCCGTCCAGGTAAACGGCGATTTTGCTCGGGCGGTTATTTCGGGTATATCGATTTGTATCCTTCTGATAGCCCGCATAAATTTCAAGTTCCGCCACCTGGCAATAATCGAAATTGAAGGTGATGGATTCACCGTATCCGAAGCCGGATGCGCCTTCCGCCCATGCGGTTGAAAGATTGCCGTCATACGCATTCAACGCAGGGTAGATTCCGTATTTGTCCTTTAGCGTGCTGGTGGCATAGGCGGAAGTAATTTCGCACAGATCGATATCCTCCAATGAACAGCAGCCGTCGTGTTCATCCTCTTCATTATACTCATAAACGTTGAGATATTTGCTCAGAACCCAACCGTAGCGGCCATCCGCATCGCACAGCGTCCAGCCGTTCCAATAACCGATTGCATAACCCCACTCGCTGAGCCACAGCTTCTCGATGCGTTCGGAGTTTGTACTCGGCTCTTTGCGAAGCGAAACGTATTCTTCGCAGTTTTCAACAATGAATTCATAGGTTCCCGCCGTTTCCAGCCACTCGCCGATGGACAAACCATCCATATCATCTGTCGTTGACGGCGAAGATCCGTTATAGAAAACAAATCCGGGATAACACGTATAGAAATCAACCGTTCCGAATTCCTGTTCCACGATTCCCACGGAGGATTTGCCTGCGGCCTGTGCCGACATGGCGAATGCGCCCGAAAGCAAAACAACCATCAGTAAAAGTGACAGATAACGCTTCATACGATTCAATCCTTTCGAATTTAAGTATCTGCGCTTTAGACTGTTTCTTGCATTCAAAAGTTCCGCTTTATTTTCATTTTATTCAAAAATAATTTATAATCCTCCAAGCGGTTTCGACTTTTGATTGCTTTGTGCCTTGTCACATGGCTGAAAATGTGATAGAATCAATTCACTAAATTCTTCCCATGCGGAGGAAATGCTTATGCGGCACTTTTCAACCCTCGGTGAAATCTATAATCTGAAAGACGAATATGCCAAGGGACGCCTGATCGGGCTTGCGGATGCGCTGATCACGGCGCTTTATAACGTATTCATCACCGGCATATTCTATACGGGCTTTCTGTCGATGTACGGAATGTCCATTTCCGATGTGGGCATCATCACGTTCATCCCCTACCTCGCAAACTGTTTTTGCGTGTTTTCATCGTCGGTGCTGGACCGTTTCCCGCGCCGAAAGCCGATACTGGTGGCCGCCAAGATATTCTTCTATGCGATGTATATTCTCGCCACCACGCTGATGCCGCTGGTGGTTCACGAACCGTCTGCAAGGCTGGTTTGGTTTGCAATCATACTGTTCATTGCGCATGCGGTCTATGCGCTGTTCAGCCCCGGTTTCACCACGTGGTTTTACGTATTCTATCCCGCAGACAACGAACATCGAACGCACTATATCCTGTTCAACCATATTTTTTCAACGATTACATCGAGCACGGTGCTGTTTCTCAGCGGCATTCTGATTGATTCGTTTGCCGATTCGCCCAAACAGAACACGTTGATACTGTTTTTCCGCTATTTCGCCTTCCTGTTGGTGCTGCTCGACGTCGGTTTGCAGGCGTGTGCAAAGGAGGAACCGCATACAAAGGATGCGAAGGTGCGCCTGCGTGAGGTTTTCACACTGCCGTTTCACTATCGCAAGTTCCTGCTGTGTATGCTGGTGATGTTCGCATGGAATTTCATGAGCAACCTGAATAACGGCTTGTGGAATTATCATCTGCTCAATCACATTCACTTTTCCTATACGCTTCTGAATGCCGTTTCGATGATGTATACCGTGATTCTGCTTTTCACCAGCCGCTTCTGGCAAAAGGTGCTGCGCCGATATTCATGGATTAAAACCTTCGGCATCGCAAACATACTATGGATACCCACCGAAATCATGTGTTTTTTCATGACGCGCGAACGCACATGGATGTTCATTCCCATTTGCGTGTATCAGAATTTCCTGAGCGTGGGGCTGAATCTGGCGTATGCGAATGTATTGTATATGAACCTTCCCGAAGAGAATTCCACCACGCACATCGCATTCTCGTCCATCGGCTGCAATCTGTTTGCGTTTTTCGGACTGCTGCTGGGCACGAAAATCAGCGCAATCAGCGGCGATACGGCGCACATGCTGCTTTCCACAGAGGTCGGTTTATTCCGTGCAATATACCACGCTGATACGCGCCGCCAGTGCATTGCTGTTGGGTCTAATTCTCACGCTCGGCTGGAAACGGTTCACAAAAGACGAAGAAATTCAAACCATCGAGAATATACAGAAAGGCTCGCCGCTTTAAGTTGCGGTCGAGCCTTTTTCATATTATCAGTTCGGAATATCTCCGACGCCGTTCAGAATCAATCTCGGGCGATACGGATACTTTTTCACGTCTTCAAGCGAAGTAACGCCCGACAGCACCAATGCCGTATCCAGGCCCGTTTCAATACCCGTCACCATATCCGTATCCATTCTGTCGCCGATCATAACCGCATCTTCGGAATGGGCATTCAGAATTCTCAATCCCGTTCGCATCATCAGGGGATTCGGCTTGCCGATGAAATAGGCGTTCGTTCCCGTTGCCAGCTCAATCGGCGATACCAACGCGCGGCATGCGGGAATAATTCCGTTTTCGGTCGGGCCCGTGAGATCGCTGTTCGTGCCGATCAGGCGCGCGCCGCGCAGCACCAGCTGAACCGCCTTGAGCATTGTTTCATAGGTATAGGCGCTGCCCTCTCCCACGATTACATAATCGGGATCGACATCGTTCATCGTGATGTTTTCATCATGTAGCGCCATAATCAAACCGGGGCCGCCTATCACATATGCGCTGCATCCGGGCGACTGCATCGCCACAAAACGCGCGGTGGCCTGCGCACTGGTATAGAAATGCTTTTCATCCACATCCAAGCCCATGCGTCTGAGCTTCTGCTGCAATTCCCGAGGCGTGCGTTCGGAAGAATTGGTCAGAAACAGAAAGTTTTTGTTTTCACGATACAGCCAATCCACAAATTCCTTTACACCCGGGAGCAGCCGATTGCCGTGATAGATTACACCGTCCATGTCGCAAATAAAGCCTTTATGGCTTCGAAGTGTCTGCATAATTCAACCCTCCTCTTTTTGATTCCCTTTTCCAATCACCATCAGTATACACGATTTTACAATTCATGTGAACTTTATTCTGTGTTATTTTTTCCGCATCGCATTGACAGATACCCCCAAGGGGTATATAATCAAGATACCCCACAGGGGTATATAAACAAACGGAGCGAGCTTATGAGTGAAAAAAAATGCTGTTGCTGTTCGCAAAAAAAGAAGGAGCGTTCCCCCGAAGAATACAAAAGCCTGATTCATCGGCTGAATCGCATCGAAGGGCAGATTCGCGGTATTCGCAATATGCTCGAAAACGACGCCTATTGTCCGGATATCCTGATTCAATCTGCGGCGGTGAATGCTGCGGTAAACGCATTCAACAAAGAACTGCTCGCAAACCACATCCGAACCTGTGTGGCGAATGATATTCGTGCGGGAAACGACGAAGTGATTGACGAACTCGTTTGCACGATGCAAAAGCTGATGAAATAGGAGGCGGAAATATGCAGCAATTCGATGTTACGGGCATGAGCTGTGCCGCATGTTCGGCGCGCGTGGAGAAGGCGGTCAGGAAGGTGGAAGGCGTAACCGAATGCTCGGTGAGCCTGCTTACCAATTCCATGGGCGTTGAGGGAACCGCCTCTGCGGAGGCAATCATAAAAGCCGTTCAGAATGCGGGCTACGGCGCAAACGTCAAGGGCGAACGTGCCGAATCCCACGCAAGCGAAAAAGCATTGGAAGATACCGAAACGCCGAAGCTCAAAAAGCGTCTCTTCCTGTCGCTGGGCTTTTTGCTGATTCTGATGTATTTCTCAATGGGGCATATGATGTGGAATTTCCCGATTCCGAAATTCTTCGAAAACAATCACATCGCAATGGGATTGCTGGAAATGTTGCTCGCCGCAATCGTAATGGTTATCAACCAGCGATTCTTTATCAACGGATTCAAAGGACTGCTTCATCGTGCGCCGAACATGGATACGCTCGTGGCGCTCGGTTCGTCGGCGGCGTTCATTTACAGCACCTATGCCCTCTTTCAAATGACGGGCGCACAACTGAACGGCGATACGCAAGCCGTGATGGCGTGTATGAACGATTTCTATTTTGAATCCGCCGCAATGATTCTTACATTGATTACCGTGGGCAAAACGCTGGAAGCCCGTTCAAAGGGGCGCACAACCGATGCGCTCAAAGGGCTCATGCGTCTCGCACCTCAAACCGCAACGCTGATTCGAAACGGCGTTGAAACGCAAGTTCCCATCGCTCAGGTGCATACCGGAGATTGCTTTGCGGTGCGTCCGGGTGAGAGCATTCCCGTAGACGGCGTGGTTCTCGAAGGCGAAAGTGCCGTGAATGAATCGGCGCTCACGGGCGAAAGTATTCCCGTAGACAAGGTTGTCGGCGATAATGTTTCCGCCGCCACCGTGAATCAATCGGGCTATCTGAAATGTCGGGCAACGCGCGTCGGCTCGGACACCACGCTTTCCCAGATTATCCAAATGGTTTCGGATGCCGCCGCAACCAAAGCGCCGATTGCGAAAATCGCCGATAAGGTTTCGGGCGTGTTCGTTCCCGTGGTCATGGTCATTGCGCTGATTGCATTCGTTTTCTGGCTTTCAATGGGAAAAGCCGTCGGTTATGCGCTGGCCCGAGGCATTTCGGTGCTGGTAATCAGTTGTCCGTGTGCGCTCGGTCTTGCAACGCCCGTGGCCATTATGGTCGGATCGGGACAGGGAGCGAAGCACGGAATACTCTTCAAAACGGCCGCCGCTCTGGAGGAAACCGGTCGTGTGAATATCGTTGTTCTCGATAAAACGGGCACGATTACGCAGGGAAATCCCGTTGTTACGGATATCTTGCCCGCAAACGGCGTATCGGAACAGGCGCTTTTGCAATACGCCGTGAATCTCGAAGCAAAGAGCGAACATCCTCTCGCCCGTGCCGTTCTCAATCACGGTTCATCCGTTGGTCTGAAGCCCGAAGCCGTTGAATCCTTCAAGGCGCTCACGGGCAACGGTCTGAGTGCCGAGCAAAACGGAAACGTGCTCAGAGCGGGAAAGCTCGCCTATCTTGAAACGATTGTCTCCGTTTCCGATGATATGAAGCGCAAAGCCGAAGCGCTTGCGGATGCGGGCAAAACGCCGTTGTTTTTCGCAAAGGACGATACACTGCTCGGCGTGATTGCCGTTGCGGATGTATTGAAGTCCGACAGCCCCCGTGCCATTGAAAAAATGCACGAGATGGGCATTCAGGTGGTCATGCTCACGGGCGACAACGAGAAAACTGCGCAGGCCATCGGGCGGCTCGCAGGCGTCGATCGCGTAAT
>CAVHAH010000014.1:0-2915 GCA_963633785.1 bacterium | reverse complement strand
GCTTCCTCAGGGAAAGGCGGATGTGATTCGCGAATTGCAGAAATCCGGACGTGTGGCCATGGTCGGCGACGGCATCAACGATGCGCCTGCGCTCACGGTTGCGAATGTGGGTATTGCCATCGGCGCAGGCACGGATGTCGCCATGGATGCGGCGAATGTGGTTTTAATGAAGAGCCGCTTGAGCGATGCGGTGACCGCCATTCAGCTCAGCCGTGCAACCCTGCGCAACATTCATCAGAATCTGTTCTGGGCGTTCTTCTACAACGCAATCGGCATTCCGCTTGCGGCGGGTGCGCTGATTCCGCTCGGTTTAACGCTCAACCCGATGTACGGTGCGGCGGCAATGAGCCTGTCGAGCTTCTGCGTGGTCACCAATGCCCTGCGGCTGAATCTGTTTAAGCCCGCCCTGACACAATCGGAGGATCCGAAAGGATTTTCAGATACACAACCCATACCGACCGATAAGGAGGAAGAAAACATGTTTGGACTCGGACATTCCATCACCAAAACCATGACCGTTACCGGAATGATGTGCAGCCATTGCGAAGCCAACGTAAACGCCGCGCTGGAAGCCATCGAGGGCGTAACGCGCGCCAAGGCCGATCACAATACCAACACCGTGATTGTGACGCTGAAAAGCGATCCGGGAGACGCCGTTCTCAAGAAGGCCGTTGAGGACAAGGGATATACCGTTACCGAGATTCGATAAACGAACGAACAGGACTGCTGCAGCCGCGGCAGTCCTGTTTCATTCATCCGCAATCCCAACAACACCCGGATGAATTCCGATTTTACATACATTTTTCATAAATTGTATTTACAATCAGGAAGAGATGTGTTATAATTCTTTACGTTGTTTGGGGCATTAGCTCAGTTGGCTAGAGCGCTACACTGGCAGTGTAGAGGTCAGGGGTTCGAGTCCCCTATGCTCCACCATTCAAAAAGCGTTCGCAAATTGTGATTTGCGAGCGTTTTTCTTTTATCCGCAGATATTAAACCGCCACCGTCCGATTCAACATTCCCGATGAATCGGACGGTGGCGATATTCACCCTTCCACAATCAATTCCAGTATTTTCGATCCAGTGTGCGGTATTGCACGGCTTCGGAAATGTGCTCCGTATCGATTTCCTCCGCTCCTGCCAAATCCGCAATGGTTCGAGCCACCTTCAATATGCGCGTATATGCACGGTTGGAAAGCTTCATGCGGTCGGCGGAGAGCAACAGCAGTTCTTTGGCTTCTTTGGTCATGATACACGCATGCGCCAATGTTCGTGCGTCCAGTTGGGCATTGCAGCGAATTTTCCCCTTTTCGTTTTCATAGCGAACGAGCTGAATTTCCCGAGCCGCCGAAACACGGTCCCGAATGGATGCGGAGGATTCCGATTCCGCCGTATCCGCCAGGCGTTCTGCGGGAATCGATTCAACTTCTATATGCATATCGATTCTATCGAGCAAAGGGCCCGAAATTCTCCCGAGATAACGGCGAATTTCGGTGGGCGTGCATCGGCATTGCTGGGTTCGGCTTCCCAGATTTCCACACGGACACGGATTCATGGAAGCAATCAGCACAAACCGCGAAGGATAGGTTGCCTGCGCATTCACGCGCGTGATGGTCACGAAACCGTCTTCCAGCGGCTGTCGCAGTGCTTCCAGCACATCCCGACGGTATTCGGGCAATTCATCCAAAAACAGAATTCCGTTGTGCGCCTTGCTGATTTCTCCGGGCAATGCGTTGTTGCCGCCGCCGACCAAAGACGCATGCGATGCCGTGTGATGCGGCGAACGGAAGGGGCGTTCCGTAAGCAGACCGCTCGACGGAATCGTTCCCGCAACCGAATGAATGCGCGTGGTTTCCAATGCTTCCGCAAACGTCATATCGGGCAATATCGACGGCATACACCTCGCCATCAGCGTTTTGCCCGAGCCGGGCGGGCCGATGAGCAGCACGTTATGTCCGCCCGCCGCAGCGATTTCCAACGCACGTTTTGCGCTTGATTGCCCCTTGACGTGCTTGAAATCCTCAACGTGCTCTACGTGTTCAAGCAACTGCGCATACGGAATCGGTTCGGGCGGCTGAATCACCAGCTGTTTGGTTAAATGGCGAATCGCTCCCTGAAGCGTTTCAACGGGATAGAGCGAGATTCCCTCGATACAGCGCACCTCGTTGAGATTTTCCATCGGCAGCATCAAATGGCGTTTGCCGCGTTCGAGCGCCGAAATCACCATCGGCAATGCACCGCGCACGGGGCGCACCGAACCATCCAGCGAAAGCTCGCCGAACACCGTTAAATCGTTCAGCGCATCCGGCGGGAGAATGCCCAGACAGCAAAGCGTGGCCAGGGCAATCGGCAAATCAAACGCAGGGCCTTCTTTTTTCATATCCGCAGGTGCGAGATTCACCGTTACGCGCGCCGCAGGAAAGGAATAACCGCTGTTTCTGATTGCCGCACGAACGCGTTCTCTGGATTCCTTTACAGAAGCATCCGGAAGCCCGACAATATCGAACATGGGCATACCGTTTGCGAGATTGACCTCAACCGTCACCTCGAAACCGTCGATTCCCGACAGTCCGCAGCTCAAGACGTTTGATAGCATGGCTGTGTCTCCCCCATCCGTCGAAATCAGAAATTATACCATTTGAACCACCGAAGCAGCTGCGCATACCACCTGGCCACGGGCAGGCCCGATTCAAGCGGATAGAACGCAACAAACAAAAACAATGCAGCGCCGCACAAAACAACAGCGACAGGCAGGAAGGCATCCGAGCTCGTTTTCTCCTCGATTTCTTTCGGCATGCGCAACCGATTCAGCATCAGAACGCTTGCGAGAATGATAAACGGCACGCTTGCGAAATAGTGATAGATGAATGTCGATCTCGGCACCAGCACCCACGGCAGGAACTGCGACGCGAATC
>CAVHAH010000013.1:0-19378 GCA_963633785.1 bacterium | reverse complement strand
AGCCCGCGCACCGAGCCTGTTACATGAATCTCGGCGTTGTCCAGCTGCTTTGGCGTTTCCCGATTCAGGCATTCAAGCGCCGCTGCACTCAATTTCAGCGCATATTTTTCGGCGATTGCCAATGCAGCGGCGCAATCGGAACGGTCGGGACAGCTCGGCCCCGAGGCAATCACATCTGCGGCATCGCCCAAAACGTCCGAAAGCGCAATCGTGAATACGTGTGCCGGGGCGCACAGCTGCGCAAATTTTCCGCCCTTTACGGCAGAAATGCGTTTGCGAATGGTGTTGATTTCCGCAATTTCCGCGCCGCACGCAAGCAGTTGATTCGTGATATCGGCAAGCTCTTCGGGCGAAACCAACGGCGATTCAAAAAGCGCAGAACCACCGCCGGAAAGCAAAAACAGCACTTGATCTTCCGCTCGCAAATCGTGCACCAGGTCCATTGCGGCCCGTGTTGCGGAAAATGAGTTTTCATCGGGAACGGGATGCCCTGCTTCGAAAATTCGATACGAACCGATGGCACCGCAGGAATGACCGTATTTGGTGATTACGATGCCGCATGCAACGCGCCGATTCAGCATTTCGTGTGCGGCTTTTGCCATGCGCCAGGCCGCCTTGCCAACGGCAATCAGAACCAAACGCCCCGTTTCTGCGGGCAAATCCGCCAGAGCACGGCGTACTGCGGATTCGGGCAGCGCCTCGTTAATCGAGCGGCGGATGATGGTATTCATACAATCAAACAGATGCACGGCAATTTCCTCCGAAGGCTTCTTTAAGTGCATGATAACGCAAATGGTTGGGGTTGTCAAGTTGTTAATAAATTTTGAATATCAGATGTTCGTATTTTACTTTTTATAAACTGCGTGCTATAATAGGAAATGATTCTGAATACATTCGACTATCGGAGGAGGATATCCCATGTTCAAGAAAATCCTTTCGCTCTTGCTTGCTTTGGCCTGCCTGAGCACGCTTGCACTGGCAGAGACCACCCAGACAGATGCAGAACGCATCGCCGAGCTTGAAGCGTTGGTAGAGCTGTATAAGCCCTATTACGATGCACAGGTGATTGTTGAATACGATGGCGGCGTTGTGTTCCGGGACGATGTTCTGGAAGAGTATGAATATTACAACAGCATGTATGCACAGTACGGCATCGACCTGGCCACCTACGGAATGGATTCCAGCGTGAAGCAGCAGGCGGCGGATGATTTGATGCAGAATGCGGCGCTGGAGCTCAAGGCGGCAGAACTGGGCTTGGATGTGCTGGACGATGCAACGATTGCCGATCTCGAAACTCAGGCCAATGAGATTTGGGAAAGCTACATCAACACTATTGCAGAGCAGATGGTCGGCGAAGATCAGACCGTGGAAGATGTTCGTGAAGACGCCATCGCTTATCTGGAAACCAACTACGGCTACACCGCAGAAGGCATTCTGGAAGACTACAAGACGAATTACATCGATGAGCTGCTTTATGACTACGCCACTCAGGATGTTGTCGTGACCGAAGAAGACATTCAGGCGACGTACGAAGAGCAAATCGAATCCGACAAATCTTCCTATGCGACCGATTCCACCTATGTCAGCGCACGCAACAACGGCACCGTTATTGCATGGAATCCGGAAGGCTATCGCACCGTGAAGCAGGTTCTGATTAAGTTTGATGACGATCAGTCCACCCGTTACAGCGACCTGACGACCGAGCTTGAAAGCCTGAATACCGCTCTTGAGGAAGCGCAGAATCCCACCGAGGAAACAGCGGAAGAAACCACCGAAGAGACCACCGAAGAAACCAACGAAGTTGTTGAAATCCGCACCGTTGAAGAAATTCAGGCGGACATCGATAACGTACAGGCTCAGCTCGATGCGCTTTACGAAGAGCTGATGCCCAAGGCGAACGAGGTTGTCGAGAAGTTCAACAACGGCGAATCCTTCGATTCTCTGATTGAATCCTACAACGAAGACCCCGGCATGACCAACGAACCCACCGCTTCTCAGGGCTATGCCGTTAAGGCGGATTGCACCTATTACGACACGGCATTCACCACTGCGGCCATGTCCATTTCCGAAGTCGGCGGTATCTCCGAGCCTTCCAAGGGCAGCTACGGCATTTACATCGTTTACTACCTTGCGGATATCACCCCCGGTGATGTGGCGCTCGAGGAGATTCGCGATTCCATCGAAAGCGATACGCTCTCCGCAAAGACCACTGAAACCTACAACAACGCTGTGGATGCCTGGATTGCCGAGCTCAATCCGACCTACCACTACGATCGTTTGTAATACACGGCCCCCAATGGGGCATGGACCACTCCTTTTGAAAACGAAACAGGCGCAGCTTTCATGTGAAGGCTGCGCCTGTATTTTGATTGCTTTACTTTTCAATCAGCTTTGTCAGCAGTGCGTTTGAACGCTTCAGGAATTCTACCATGCGCTCGGCTACCAGCGGCTGACGTGCCATTTCCGCCAAATCCGCAACCTGTGCGCATACGGAATCGGTGTCTTCGCCGTCGGGAGCGTTTTCAATCCAGTGAATCAACGGATGCTTTGCATTCAGCACCAGCGTGCGCTTCTCCGGCAGATTCAAATCACGTCCGCCCCAGCGTGCGCTCATTTCGGTCATGCGGCGGTTCTGTTCGTCCACGGTAATCATTGCAATCATATCGTCCGTTTTGAACGATTTGAGTTCAACGCCCACTTCGGAATCATTCATGGCCGCACGGAAGCGCGTTTCGAGCTTTGCACGGGTCTCCTCGGAGGTTTCATCCGCTTCGGTCAGACTGTCTGCGGCGGAATCCACACGGCGGAAGGAAATCTTCTGCTCGTGTTCGGCGTATTCCAGGAAGCTGATGAAATTCGTATCAATCAAGGTATTCAGAATGATGACATCCTTGCCCTGCGCGGTGAACATCTGAATCATCTGCGCCTGGCGCTTCTCATCGGAGGTATAGTAGACGGTGCATTCCTCGCCGTCCGCATTGCGGTTGCGGTATTCTTCGAGCGTCAGATAGGTGCCGTCGGTGGTTTTGAACAGCAGCGCCTTCTTTGCACGATCGTAGAATTTATCGTCACGCATGAAGCCGTATTTCACGAACGGATGAATATCGTCCCAATATTTCTGATATTCCTCACGGTTGTTGTTGAATTCGCTCAACAGGCGATCGGCGACCTTTCGGGTGATATACGCCGACATCTTGCGCACATAGCCGTCGTTTTGCAGGAACGAACGGGATACGTTCAGCGGAAGGTCGGGGCAATCAATCACGCCCTTGAGCAGCAGCAGGAATTCGGGAATCACTTCTTTGATATTGTCCGCCACGAAAACCTGATTGTTGTACAGCTTCACAACGCCCTCGCTTGCGGAAAGCTCGTTCTTGATGCGCGGGAAATACAGAATGCCCTTCAAATTGAACGGATATTCGGCATTCAGGTGAATCCAGAAGAGCGGATCCTCGTAATCGTGGAAAACCTTGTGGTAGAAGGTCTTGTAATCGTCATCGGTGCAATCGGCGGGCTTGCGCATCCACAGGGGATTCGGATCGTTGACCTGCTCCGGCTCCTTTGCCTCAACTTCCTTCTTTTCGGAATCCTCTTCGCCTTCTTTTTTCGGCTCGGGAACTTCGCTCAAATAAATCGGCGCGGGCATGAATGCGCAGTGCTTATCCAGGGTCGAGCGCATCGTCCAGACATTCAGGAAATCGGCATCCTCATCGTTGATATGCAGGGTGATGGATGTGCCCCGCTCGGTGCGGGAAGATTCCTCCATGTCATAGCTCATGCCGTCTTCGCTCGTCCAGTGAACGGCCGGCGCATCGGTATAGCTCTTGGTGTCGATTTCAACCTTCTTCGAAACCATGAACACGCTGTAAAAGCCGAGACCGAAATGACCGATGATTTTCGTATCCTCGCTCTCGCCTTCCTTGGAATACTTCGCAATGAAATCCGAAGCACCGGAGAATGCCACCTGTGCGATGTATTTTTCAACTTCTTCAGCGCTCATGCCGATGCCGTTATCGGAGAAAGTTACCGTTCCGGCGGCCTTGTCAACCACAACGTCGATGCGATAGGGGTTTTCATCGCCCTGCGCTTCGCCCGTGGTGACCAGGCGGCGATGTTTGCTGATGGCATCGCAAGCGTTGCTCACAACCTCACGAACGAAAATATCTTTATCCGAATACAGCCACTGCTTAATGACCGGCATAATGTTTTCCGCATGAATGGATACGGTTCCATGTCCCAACATGATCTGTTTCCTCCCTTGGATTAGTTTAGTATTATTTTAATCATTGAAAATGGATTTGTCAACCATTTTTTAGCACTCAAATGAAAAGAGTGCTAGCAAATAAACTCAACTGTAAATTTACTGATTCAACCGCAAGTTGCTTGCAAATATGAATAGAATATGCTACAATGCCATTACGGTGAAGGGGTTCGCCGATTACAACGCCCGACGCGAAACGGAGGTATTGAAATGGTAGATACGAGAAAAGTGGGGAAGATGATTGCGACGCTCAGACAGGCGAAAGGCCTGACACAGCAGCAGCTTGCTGCCGCACTGAATGTTTCGCATCAGGCGGTTTCCAAATGGGAAAACGGAGCGGCATTGCCGGATATTCAGACATTGCTGGATTTGACAAAGCTGTTCGGAATCACGGTTGAACAGTTGCTGAACGGAAATGTTCCCGAGGCACGGTTGGAGCGTGAAGGAGCGGCAAACGGAAATTCATCCATCGAAACTTTCGTGAATGACGTGATTGATGATATCGGCAATCTGTTCAAAAGTGAACCGAGAGAGGAAATTCCCGTCGATGACGGTGCGGTGAATGCCACGATGGAGAGTGTGCCGTCGGAGGCATTGCGTGAAAGGGTGGATTTGAAAAACCTTTCGAAAATGGCGCCGTTTATGACGAAGGGTGCCGTGGAAGAAATGCTGTGCGCTCAGGAGGCGCTCACGAGTGCGGAATTGCTCCAGTTCGCCCCGTATATCGGCAGTGCGTGTCTTGAAAAACTGATTCGCCTGAATGTGAGCGATTTGAATTGGGAACAGTTGCGCCAGCTTGCACCTTATTTGAAAAAGGAAACGGTGGATGCGTTTGCACGCGCGATTGCGAAGGGCGAGAAGATTCAGCCCGCAAAAGAAGAAGCACAGCGTGCGGCGGATGTTCCGTCTATCGAAGACGTTTCGCGTGCAATCGGTCAGAGCGTGGACAGCGTGGTGCGCAAGGTTGTGAAAATCGGCGAAACGGTGGCGGACGGTGTCAGCAGAACCATTGATAACCTGACGGCGGAAACGCTCACCCGTGAAGAACGCCTGCAGCGGCTGCGCAAAAGTGCGTTTGAACGCGCCATGGATGACGGACGCTGGGAATGGATTGAGGCACATATTGCGGAAATCACCGATGAAGCGTTGAAAAAGCGCATCTCCGAGCGCGCGAATGCACAGGGAATGCAGGATTGGGTTTGCAAGAATCTCGGCGGCTATGCGGATGCGGCCACCATTGAATCCGCCATTGAAAACGGCGATTGGGGTTGGCTGGGCGAACACGTTTGGAAATTCGACGATCAGCTTCAGCAGCGTGTGGCGCTTGCGGCAATGAAGGCCGAAAACTGGCAGTGGCTTTCGACATACGCCGAACAAATCGATATGAAGGACTGCGTGCTGGAAATCGAGCGTACGGCACGTCGGGCAGGCGCACGCGTTCTGGCGGCACAGCTCACTCGCTACGATATGAACGATGCGCAAACGGAAAAGGCGGCGCTGGAGGCAACGGAGGTTGAGGATTATGAATACCTCGATTTGATTGCCGCGGATTTGAAACAGGATGTGGTGCTCAAGTGCTGCATTCGTTTGGGCAAGCAGAATAAATGGGATGGCGTGAAGCATTTTGAAGAGGTTCTTGAACCGCAAAGCCTTGAATGGCTGATGCAGATTGCCATTGATGCGGGCAATTTTGATGCGGTGGATATGCTCGACGGAATGATGAAGGCGGGAGAGCAATAACGCCCGAGGCCGCTTGAATACGAAAAGCCATCGCTCGGTTGAAAAATCGGGCGATGGCTTTTCACTTCTTGACATTCGGGCGATTTGCTTTTATACTTAAGACGATTCACCGAATATCGGGAGGAAATGAATATGATTGTATCGGATACTTTCTCAAAACGGAAGAAAACGTGGATTTCATCGGCGCATCAGGGCTTTGTTCAGGGCGAAATTCATTCCAACACACTGCCCGCCTATGCGCTTGCCGCTCAAAAAGGGGCGGATATGATTGAAACCGATGCACGCATGACCAAAGACGGCGTGCTGGTTGTGCATCACGATGCGGATGTAAAAGGCTTTGATGTTGACGGGCAGCCGATAACCTGCCTCATCAGCGAAACCGATTTCGCCGATTTGGAAAAAATTCGCCTCACGCAGGCGCCTGCGGGAGAGGGAAACAGAATTCCCACCTTGCAGGAAACGCTGAATCTCGCCTATTTCACGGGCATGTGCATCAACATCGATTTGAAAGAAGGACTTCTGCACGCAGAGGAAATCGCACGTCTGGTTGTAAACAGCGGTATGCGCGGACGCACGGTATACGCCACCAACGGCGCCGGTGCGGTTGCCATTCTGAAAATTCTGAAGATTGATCCGCAGGCACGCTTCATCGACACGAAAAAGAATTATACGAAAGAGGCGTTGGAAATCGTTCCGGATTATCCCGCTCGGTGCTTTGTCTATACGGGCGATTTTTCCGATGAGAATATCGCCGAGATTCGCAAAAGCGGATGCATGCTGGCGGCGATATCGCTGAATGCCGAAAACGCCCCCGCCGCATTCAGACATCACCCCGATATGGCCGAATATCCCCATACCAGCGACTTTGAACAAATCGACCGCAGTATTCTTGAAAAGTAATCCAATCGCACAAGTCAGGCAAGTATGATGTCATACTTGCCTGCTTTTTGCATATTTTCCGGGAGTTACGCCTGTGAATCGCTTAAACGTCTTTAGAAAGTGAAAATAATCCTTGAATCCCACCTGATTGCATATTTCGGCGATGGAAAAATCGGTGGCAGACAGCAAATGCACGGCTCTTTCTATGCGCACCTTCGTAAGATATTTTCGATAAGTGGTGCCGGATTCACGGCTGAACAGCCGACTGACGTATCCGGGCGTTATGTGCAGCAAATCGGCCAGCGTTCGCAGAGACAAATCATCGGCGTAGTGTCGGTGAATGTATCGGATGATTTGCCGAAAGTGTGCGTTTTCGCTTTCAAATGCAGTTTCTGTCGGCGCGGTATGCGTTTCAATCAATCGAATCAGCTGCATCAGCATTTCCCGAATATTTCCGTACATGGACAGAAGATGGTTCAAATCGTAGGCATAAAGCCCGTGCGAGAAATCCAAACAGTAATTGCAAAGCATATTGTTCATGCGAAACGCACAGCCCGCGCTGATATCCGGAAGTTCATATTGCATATCCCGAAGAATGCGAATCAGGCGGAGGTCATCTTGACGTGATATGGCTTTTTGAATGCGTGAAAGGGTGATTCCGTCTTCCGTTCCGCAAAGGCAGACGGCTCGGCATTCCCCCGTGATGAAGCGATGCATCGCCATGAAAATCGCAGTGCGCAAATCGGCGGGAAGCGTTTCGGCGCTCGTGGGCGATGTGAGATAGCCCAATCCGTTCAGCTGATGCTTTTGCAAAGCTTCGTTCGCTTGTTTCGGGGAGAGGGGAGAATCGAGGAAAAAGCAGAACAGCCCTTTTCGAATGCGAATGCGCACTTTGTCGGGAAAGATGTGCTCGGCGCAATTCGCTCCGTTCGCAACTGCGATATAGAATTGCTTTGCATTTATGCCGAATCGTTTCGGAAAATCTCCGAGCGCTTCGGGATTCTCATCGCCGATGGCGGAAATCAACCGCTCCTCACATTCGCAAACCGGGTGAAATTCCAATCGATGAACGATCTTTTGCACGGGATTGGTGTGATTTTCCCGTGCATCGGGAATTAAGAACCGGCGCATAACGTAGCCTCCTTTGCAATGAATTGCCAATCATGTCCGAAGCGGAAAAGACAAATTTACACATAAACAGGCTGAATTGCTCCATTTACGGAAGTCTTGCCTTTTCGCTATACTAAAATAGAAGAACTATTACAAGCAGCATACGACGGAGTAAGCAGGGAGGTGAATTTATGTCCTGGAGTGAAGAACTGAAAAACAATGTTACGGATATTCGGGAACTTCGCAGTAGGCTCGGGCTGAACAGCGAAGAAATGAAGCGTATAGAAGCGCTGTGCAAAGCATTTCCCATGTCTATTCCGCATTATTATCTTTCACTGATTGATTGGAATAATTCGAATGATCCCATTCGAAGAATGTGCATTCCGACGCTTGCGGAAACGGATATGTCCGGAACGTTCGACACCAGCGGCGAAGCGAGCAATACCGTGTGCGAAGGCATTCAGCATAAATACAGCGAAAGCGCACTGATGCTGACCACGAATCGCTGTGCCATGTATTGCAGGCATTGTTTTCGCAAACGGCTTGTGGGGCTTTCGGACGATGAAATCGCGCGCCATTTCGATGAAGCGGCGGCGTATGTTCGCAAACACGAGGAAATCACAAACGTCATTCTCAGCGGCGGCGATGCGCTCATGCTTCCGACCAAAACCATCGTTCATTATCTGGAAACATTTTCCCGAATCGACCACCTTGATTTGATTCGAATCGCCACACGGATGCCCGTTGTGTATCCGATGCGCATCACGGAGGATAAATGTCTGCTCAGGGCGCTGGCTTATTACAGCGGGCGCAAACAGATTTACGTGGTTACGCAGTTCAATCACCCCAATGAATTGACGCCCGAGGCCAAAACCGCCATTCGTGCATTGCTTTTGTGCGGCGTTCCGATTCGGAATCAGACGGTGCTGCTCAGAGGCGTGAACGATTCAAAACAGGTATTGGGACGATTGTTGAGGCAGCTGACCGCATGCGGCGTGACGCCGTATTATATTTTTCAATGCAGACCCGTAAGCGGAGTAAAAACCAAATTCCAGATTCCGCTTTCGGAAGGCTATGATATTGTGGAAGGTGCGAAAGCCATGCAGAACGGTCAGGGGAAATGTCTGAAATTCTGCATGTCACATCCGAAAGGGAAAATCGAGATTGCGGGAAAACTGTCGGACAGAAAGCTGATATTTAAGTTTCATCAGGCGAAAAACGATGCGGACGCAGGAAGAACGTTCGTAAGGGAAGTGGAGAAAAACACGGCATGGCTTCCGAATGCGTTTTAGAAAAGAATGAAAAAGATTTCGCACTCAAGCGGGTGCGAAATCTTTGTTTTATGCCTTTGATTTTGTATGAATGCGAATTGCGAAGCCGATTGCCAAACCGATGGCGGCGGGAATTACCCATGCCAGACCGATATTATACATCGGCAGACATTTTTCCGCTATGTTTTTGATGCCGTTCAGTGCGGAGAATCCCGCCACGCGCGGAATGTCGAACAGTGCGGCAACGAATGTGAAGCCGATTGTCCAGCGCATCACATGCCTGTCGTATTCAAAGAAACGCCCGAACAGGCTGAGCAGAATCAGCACAATCGCCAACGGATACAGGAAATACAGCACAGGTGCGGAGAATTTGATAATCAGATTCAAACCGATATTGGAAACCAAAAGCGCAAACAGCGTAAGTGCGATTGCGCACTGCTTGTATTTCAGCCATTTGAACATTGAAGAAAACATTTCCGAACAGGAGGTAACCAAACCGACCGCCGTTTTCATGCAGCAGAAGGTTACGGTCAGCGCCAGCAGAATGCCGCCGATTTCGCCGAAATAATGTCGTGAAACGATGGCGAAGATATCGCCGCCGGTGAATCCGTCGGTCGTAAGCTGTTCGGCATAAAGACCGTAGCACTGCGTGCCGACGATTGCGATGGCCGCATAGATGAATGCCATCAGCAGCATGCTGAATACGCCGGATTTCACGGTGCTCTTCGCAATGGCGGAAGGCTCTTGCACGCCCAAACCGCGAATCACGTTGATTACGATAATGCCGAAAGCCAGCGAAGCCAGCGCATCGAGCGTATCATATCCCTGCAGAAAGCCCGCAAAGAAAGAACCGTTCACATAATCGCCGACGGGTTCAACGGAAGAGATGCCCTGAACGGGATTCATCAGCGCCGCGGCAATCAGAATTCCCAGGAAAATCAGGAAAATCGGATTGAGCAGCTTGCCGACGGAATCCATAATTTTCGACGGCTTCAGAGAGAAAAACAGCACCAGTGCAAAAAACAGGGTGGTAAAAATCAGCTGCGGAACGGTTATGCTTCCTTCACCGAGCAACGGAACCATGCCCACGGTGAATGAAGTTGCCGCACAACGGGGAATTGCGAACAGCGGGCCGATTGTCAGGTACAAAGCGCAGGTGAAGAAATAGGCGAAGGGCTTCGAAACGCGCCCCGCCATGTGCATCAGACCTTCGCTTCGGGAAATCCCCATCGAAATCACGCCCAACAGGGGAATGCCCACCGCCGAAACCAGCATGCCGATTAAAGCCGTGCCGACATTCGACCCGGCGAGTGCGCCCATCTTAATCGGAAAAATCAGATTGCCTGCGCCGAAAAACAGGCCGAATAACATCGATGCGATGAACACATAGTTTTTGCCGCTGATTTTCTTATTCACCCTTACACCGCCCTTTGAGCTTAATGTATAAGGATGAAAATTCGATAAATCAGCGGCAAATTCCTGCTATTGAAGCGTTGATTCGGGAAAGAAATTTTATCCGATCAGCGCAAATGTCATGGTCACGGGGTTGTGGTCCGAATGGGCGAATGCGGCATCGACGGTTTCAATCGAACGAATCTCGACATTGTCCGAAACCAGGAATCCGTCCACGGTAATCACGAATGATTCGCCGGGCTGATATGCGGAATCCGCGTTTCGGCAGGACGGAACGGGATTCTCCGCCACCGCCAATTCAATGCCCGAACCGAGAATGCCGTCGGGAATCGGCTGTGCCCAGGTGTAATTCTCGCCGGACACTCCGAAAACTTCGGCGGAATTGCCCAGCAAATCCTTGTTGAAATCACCGCCGCCGATAACGTAGTTGCCCGCTTCGTATTCGCTGCGCATATCGCTTAAAAGCATCTCCAACTGTTCATTCACAACAACGCCGTCGGAGGTATATGCGGAAAGATGCAGATTGTACAGGCAAAGCGTTTTTCCGTTGTCTGTCGGAATTCTGTTCACGGTGTAACAGCGATCCAAATCCAGGAATTTCGACAAACTCGTTTCAATCGGAAGGCTTCGGCGCACCGACGATTCAATCGTGAAATCCGAAAGCGTGAGTATGCCCGAATTGGATTTTCCGTGCGGCTCAAGGAAGGGATACATCAAATACGCCGAGTGATAATTCACGGCGAAAACCGCATTTTTCTCCGAAAAGGCCGATTCAAGCATTTCCCGTTCATTCACATGATAACTGCGCGTTGAATCGGTATCCACCTCTTGCAGCAGCAGCAAATCGGAATCGAGCGCACGAAGCTGCTCGATTGCGCCGGAAATGTTTTCGACAACCGCTTCTTCGGAAAATGCGCGCGATTCCGTTCCGCCGTCGAGGAAGAACGAATAATCGGCGCTGTACGCACCGAAACCGAGGTTCCATGTGGTAATGGAATAATCGCTGCCAACCGAAATGTCGCCGGTTGTGTTTTGCGTAATATTCAGAGCGAGATTGTCCTCGATGCGTGAATATTGCAAAAGCAGATAGGCGAAATATGCCACGATGATTATCAGAATCAAGGCGATGATTCTGAGCAAATGCTTCAAAACAATCTTTTTCATCAGCAAATCTTTAACAGCATCGTATGTGCTTCGTCCATTTCCACAAGCAGCAGCCCCTGCTTTTCCAGCTCCTTCATCACGTCGCTGAAACGCTTGAAACCGATATTGCGCTCGTCGAAATTCGGGTAATCCGCCTGAATGGTGGATTTGAGAATCGACGGATTGATTCGCTCAAATCCTTCCGCCTTAAAGCGGTCGAGTGCGGTTTGAAACGCCGCCACCCAGTTTGTCTTGTCCATGCGGTTGATGCTCTCTTCTGCGCCCGAAAGCCCGATCATCAAAGAGGAGGCTTCCGTCCAGGAGGTGAGCTTCTCGCTTTTGGAGGTAATCTGCGCAACGAGCTTGCCGAATGTGGAACAGCCGTAGCTGCGTTCCTCGAAATCCGGACGCAGGCGCATCAGCGTATCCTTCAATTCGCTTGCATACATCCGCTCTTCGTCCTGATCCTCCACAATGGTTTCCACCTGCGCAATCAGTTCGTTCAAATCGCCGTCCACCACACGTTCGCCCTTTTTCGGCTTTGCGGGCTTCTTTGCCGCCACGGATTCAAGAAACACGAATTCGTTGCAGGCGTTGATGAATATGCTCGATGCGACCTCCGAACGCGAAATGCCCAGAACGGTTTTGCCCATTGTTTTGAGCTTGCCGACGAGCGGCGTATAATCGCTGTCGCCCGAAACGATGCAGAAACTGTCAATCAGCGGATTGGTGTATGCGACCTCCATTGCGTCGATTACCAGCTGAATGTCCAGATTATTCTTTTGATTCTTACCGTATCGCAGCGACGGCACCACGAAAAACGTGTTCGACAGCAGGCATTCCTTCAATTCGGAATAGCGATCCGTATAGCCGTACACCTTTCCCAGAAGGATATCGCCGCGAATCTTCACTTTTTCGATAATCGAGCGCAGCATGCTCTCTTTTGCACCGGCGTTTTCCAAATCCACAAACACGGCGAAATTTTGCTTTCCCATAGGACTGCGGGCTCCTTTCGTGGTTTATGAATTCGGCGTTTCCGCCTTCGGCGCTTCGGAGGGCTTTTCACCTTCCTTGCGAGCTTTTGCGGGGCGGTGGCGCTTTTTGTGTTCCTGAACCACGGAAGGATCGGAAACGGATGCCGTTTCACGCAACTTTTCAAGGAACTGCTCGGTGCTCAGATTCTTCGGCGCCTTCTGATGCGGATAAACCTTCTTCTTCGGCTTTTCGTTCTCTTCGGGTTTCTCCTCTTCGGGCTCTTCAACCTTCTTCGGCTTTGCGGGCTTCGGCTTCGGCGCTTCACGCACTGCGGCGGCATCGTCGGGACCGGGTCTGCGAACATCGTCGATGGGGTATTCGCGCAGGTCGAAATTGTCTTCCGCCGTGCGAATGCGCACCTTCACCATTTCCTTGATTGCGTTGATTTCGCACAGCACGCCGACACCGTCGGGGGTGACCAAATCCTTGCCGATTTTCGGCAGACGCTTGAGCACGAGCTCGTAGTTTTCCTGTTCGTATTTCAGGCAGCACATCAATCGACCGCACAAACCCGAAATTTTCGTGGGATTCAGGCTCAGCCCCTGTTCCTTTGCCATTTTGATGGAAACGGGCTGGAAATCTCCCAAAAACGCACCACAGCAGATGGGTCGGCCGCACGAACCGAGTCCGCCCAGCATTTTCGCTTCGTCACGAACGCCGATTTGGCGCAGCTCGATGCGCATTTTGAATACGCTTGCCAAATCCTTTACCAATTCGCGGAAGTCCACGCGTCCGTCGGCGGTGAAATAGAATATGATTTTGGAATTGTCGAACGTGTGCTCAACGCTCACCAGCTTCATATCCAGCTTGTGCTTTTTCACGCGATCCTGGCAGATTTTGAATGCTTCGATTTCGTGCTGAGCGTTTTGCTGTGCACGGCGAGTGTCTTCTTCGGTTGCGATGCGCACCACCTTTTTCAACGGAGCGACAATCTGCGCATCGTCGACCTCTCTGGGTCCGGTTACGGTTTCGCCGTATTCAATGCCGCGCGAGGTTTCTACCACAACATGCTCGCCCGGCTTCGGCCATAATCCGCTCGGATCAAAATAATATACCTTGCCCGCCTTTTCAAAGCGGACACCGATTACGGTTGCCATTCAGGATACCTCCTAGTTATATCAAAGAAAAAAACAGGCTTTCGACCACACCGGCCCAAGCGACATTTGCCTGAAGGCGCTGTCGCGCGAGCATCACGGTTTGAAGCAGTTTCGCACCGGAAAACGAACAGCCTTTGAGGGCATTCACGTCCGAAAACGGTTCTGCACCGTTCTGAACGGCCATAAGATCCCGTGCGTAAAGCTCCATGATTTCAAGAATCATCGATTCCTGTCCTTTTGCATCGGTTAATGCCGCCGCCGCTCCCGCAACGCTCGCCGCATCCTTGAGCGATTGCAGGGAATGCAATACCTTTTCACGCAGCGAAAAAAATTCGGCATCTTCGTTCAATTCAAGCGCACGCCCGACAGACCCCTGCGCCAGACCGCTGAGCAATGCCGCACGCTCACGGGTGAAACCGCGGTCAATCAGCACATTCTCGCATTCCTCCCGATTCAAAATGCGCATGCGCACCGTTTGACAGCGGGATACGATGGTCGGCAGCAAAGCCCCGGGCACATCGGTAATCAGGAAGAACATCACATCGCCCACGGGGTTTTCGAGCGTTTTGAGCAGCGCATTCTGCGCACTCGCATTCATGCGATCCGCGGCTTCGATAATCACCACATGATAACCGCCCTCATACGGGCGCATCGATAATTCATCAATCAGCTTGCGAACGGCCTCTACCTTAATCGCATTCTTTTCGGGCACCACGCGATGCAAATCGGGATGCACATCGGCGAGTACGCGTTTGCATGCGGGACACACGCCGCACGGCTTGTTTGCACCGGTGCAGAAAATCGTTTGTGCGAACAAATTCGCAGCGGTATGTTTGCCCGTTCCGTGCGGTCCTGTGAAAAGAAGGGCATGAACAATGCGCCCGGCTTGAACCGAACGCATAAGATGTTCCATTTTGTCGCCCTGACCGACCAAATTGATTTGCATCGATTCTTCCGTCAGATTTTGACGAACTGCTCTACATTGAGCACGAAAATCGTGGCACCGCCGACCATGACCTCAACGGGATACGGAACATAAACGCCGCTCGTTCCGGAAATGGGGGAGGGAGTGGTTGCAATCTGCTTGCGGCTCTTGCACACGCGCTCGATTACCTTCATGGCGCCTTCGAATTTATCATCGTCTACGCCGAGCAGCAGCGTGGTATTGCCCGCACGGAGGAATCCGCCGGTTGTTGCGAGCTTGGTGACGCTGTACCCCTCACTCATAAGGTTTGAAACCAGGCGGGATGCATCCTCGTCCTGGACGATTGCAATGATAAGCTTCATCGTGGTTCCTCCTTCGCTTGAATTTTACACTTCTATTATACACGGTTTTTCGATAATATGCAAGAAAAAATTATGGTAAGCGGAAAGGCGAATCAGACCCTGTTTCTCCTTTTTGCGAACGGGAAACAGGGTCTGATTATCAGTTTTTCAGGCTGTGCAGCGGTGCGGGAATGCGTCCGCCGCGATGAATGAAATCGGCGGAAGAGAATTCGCGAACGGGAATCACCGGCGCATGGCCGAGCAGTCCGCCGAATTCCACGCAATCGCCGACCTTTGTTCCGGGGGCGGGAATCACACGCACGGCGGTGGTCTTTGTGTTGACCATGCCGATGGCGGCTTCGTCTGCGATGATGGCGGAGATGGTTTCGGCCGTGGTGTCGCCGGGAATGGCAATCATATCCAAACCGACGGAACACACGCAGGTCATGGCCTCGAGCTTTTCAATCGACAGTGCGCCGCATTCGGCCGCATGAATCATGCCGATATCCTCGCTTAGCGGAATGAATGCGCCCGACAGACCGCCAACGTGCGATGAAGCCATTACGCCGCCCTTTTTCACGGCGTCATTCAAAAGTGCGAGTGCGGCGGTGGTGCCGTGTGTGCCGCAAACCTCAAGACCCATTTCTTCGAGAATCGCCGCAACCGAATCGCCGACCGCAGGCGTGGGAGCGAGGGAGAGATCGACGATGCCGAACGGCACATTCAGGCGCTTTGAGGCTTCCAGAGCAACCAGCTGTCCTACACGCGTGATGTGGAAAGCGGTGCGCTTGATGGTTTCGGCAACCTCGTCAAACGGCTTGCCCTTCACCTGTTCCAGCGCCACCTTGACCACGCCGGGGCCGCTGACGCCCACGCTGACCGCGCAATCGCCTTCGCCCGGTCCGTGGAATGCGCCCGCCATGAACGGGTTATCCTCCACGGCGTTGCAGAACACCACCAGCTTTGCGCATCCCAAACCGCCCATATCGGCGGTTCTTTCGGCGGTTTGCTTTACGGTTTCACCCATCAGGCGAACGGCATCCATGTTGATGCCCGCACGGGTGGAGCCGACATTCACCGACGAACAAACCAAATCCGTATTCGCCAGGGCTTCGGGAATGGATTCAATCAAACGGCGATCCGCATCGGTCATGCCCTTTTGCACCAGCGCAGAATAGCCGCCGATGAAGTTTACACCCGTTTCCTTTGCCGCCTTGTCCAAAGCGATGGCAACACGCTCGGGATGCTTGATGGCCCCCGTGACCAGTGCGATGGGGGTTACGGAAATGCGCTTATTCACAATCGGAACGCCGAATTCACCTTCGATACTGCGCCCGACCTTGACCAGATTTTCCGCGCGGCGGGTAATCAAATCATAGATGCGCCGACACAGAACGGTTTCATCATCCGAAACGCAGGAAAACAGCGAAATCCCCATGGTAATCGTGCGCACGTCGAGCTTCTGATGGTCGATCATCTGCAGCGTTTCGAGAATTTCAGAGGTATTGATCATGGGAAAGCACCTCCTCAAATCTGATGCATTGCTTCGAAAATTTCGCTGCGCTGAACGCGAATCTGGACATTGAGCGTTTCGCCCAATTCGGACAGGCTCGCCTTCAGCCGTTCAAAATCGCAGTGTTCGCCGGAAATATCCGCCACCAGAATCATCGTGAACAGACCGGAAACAATGGTTTGGGAAATATCGAGAATGTTGGCGTCGAACTCATACAAAATGCGCGTGACATTGGCGATGATGCCCTTGCGATCTTCGCCGAGAACGCTGATAACCGCTTTCTTCATTTCATTCATGGGTTTTCACCTCGAATAATATAATACGTCCATTTTAGCGCATTCTTCGCATTTTTTCAACCCGTGCGCATAAAATTGTGCGGTATTCGCTTATAACAACAGGGCTGCGGATGTGTTCCGCAGCCCCATTGTTTTTTACAGTCTGCAATCGAGCTTCTCAAGCTCGCCGACCACCGTATTGTAGATGAAATCCACCGCTTCGGCAACGTCCTTCTTTTCGTTGAGCGTCTTGTCACGGGAGGTGATTTCAATCGTGCCGTTCTTCAGACCCTTGGGGCTGACGACCACGCGAATCGGAACGCCGAACAAATCGGCATCCGAGAACATAACGCCTGCGCTGACCGGGCGATCATCCCAGAGCACCTCAACGCCCTTCTCGGTGAGCTGCGAATAAATCTTTTCGCTCATTTCGGCAACTTCGGGATTATCCGCACGCAGGGAGCAAATCTGAACGTGCCAGGGAGCAATCGAAATCGGCCAAATCGGGCCGTAATCATCGCGATGCGCTTCGCAAACGCTGGCCGCAAGACGTCCCACGCCGATGCCGTAGCAACCCATAATCGGGTTCTTGGCGGTGCCGTCGGCGTCGATATAGGTCATGTTCATGGTTTCGGTGTACTTCTTGCCCAACTGGAAGATGTTGCCGACCTCGATGCCGCGGGAGGTGTAAATGCTCTTCTTGCCGCAGACCGGGCAGATGCCGCCGTCATACGCTTTTGCGATGTCGACGTATTCCACTTCGCCCATTTCACGGGGAATGTTGAATCCGACGTAGTGATAGCCGGTTTCGTTTGCGCCGGTCGCCACCCAATTCAGGTCTTTCAGCGATGCATCGTAAACAATGCGCACGCCTTCCGGCAAGCCCTTCGGGCCGATGAAACCGGGGGTCAGACCGCTGTCTTCGGTGATTTCCGCGGGGTGAATTTCACACTTCAGATAGTTGCGCAGCTTCGTTTCGTTCACGTCCAAATCGCCGCGCAGGAATGCCACGACATACTTGTCGGTGAGGTTCTCCTGATAGACAACCGCCTTGCAGGTGGCCGTTGCGGGGATATTCAGGAATGCGCACAAATCTTCGATGGTCTTTTCGTGGGGCGTTTCAACCTTTTTGAGCTCCTCGATTGCGCCGGATTCGCCGTGCACGATGCAGGGTGCGGCTTCCATGTTCGCGCGGTAATCGCATTCACGGCACAGAACAATCGTGTCCTCGCCCACGGGCGTGAGCAGCATGTATTCATGAGAAACCTTGCCGCCCATCATGCCGCTGTCGGAAGCAACGGCGACCACCTCGGGAACGCCTGCACGCTTGTAAATGCGGTTGTAGGCCTCGTAGCAAATCTGATAGTAGCGCTCCAAATCCTCCTGCGAGGTATGGAAGGAATATGCATCCTTCATTGTGAATTCACGCACGCGAATCAGACCGCCGCGGCAGCGGGGTTCATCGCGGAACTTCGTTTGAATCTGATAAATCATGAACGGATACTGCGTGTAGGAATCCATCAAATCGCGGGCATAGTGCACGGCGGCTTCCTCGTGGGTCATGCCCAGCACCATATCCTGACCGCTTCGGTCACGGAAGCGCAGCAGCTCACTGCCGATGGAATCAAAACGGCCGGATTCACGCCACATCGTTGCGGGCATGGTCACGGGGAACATGACTTCCTGACCGCCGATGCGATCCATTTCCTCACGCATGATTTTTTCAATCTTGGAGGTGATGCGCTTGGTAATCGGGGAAAGCGTGAAAATGCCGTTGCCGACGGGCTTGATGTATCCGCCGCGCATCATCAGCGCCTGGCTGGCAATCTGGCAATCGGCGGGCGTTTCCTTGTAGCGTTTGCAGACGAGATCTCTGACCTTCATGTTGATTCTCTCCTTAAATGAAATAGGGCAACACCGCATAATTCAACGGAAATGGCGAATGCACCTTTTGCGATATTCGGGATTATTGCAATTCCGTCTGCCGCAAAATTCACTGTTCACCGTACCGCCTCATCTGAGCGGTGTTTTCATAGAAAAAAACTCCGCCCCCAACGGAATGCAGGGGCGAAGGATGTTCGCGGTACCACCTTGCTTGGTGCTTGAAGGCTCTGTAACGGGAGCGAAGCGGCGGGATTTCATTGGTGAATGGGTTCTCCCGCACACTCGGGAGTCCGGAATCCGAAGCCGCTGCCACAGCCCTTTCAGCCAATCGGGGCCGCTCTCTGAAAACAGCTTATGCCGAGGATATTCTCCGTCAATGTGCTGTGTATATTATAGCCGTTTGCAAAAGAATATGCAAGTGAAGTTTTCGGGAAAACTAGGGTGTGTTTCTAAAAGGAAAAACTGCAAGTTTGAGCAGATTTTTCGTCAGA
>CAVHAH010000012.1:7110-22288 GCA_963633785.1 bacterium | reverse complement strand
ATTCCATCTACCACAAAATTCACTATTCATCGTACCACCTCATTTGTGCGGTGTTGCCTGAAGTTAAAATTCATGATGTCAAGCGAAAATGCTTGACATCATTTTGTTTTGACGTTATAATGATATAGTTGTCAAGCGAGAATGCTTGCGGAGGTGCTCGAATTGACGGACATGAACGAACGGGTTCGCCTGAATTATCTTCTGGATTTTTACGGGCCGCTGTTGACCGAGCATCGGCGTGAGCTGCTTAGGCTGTACTGCGAAGAGGATATGTCGCTGCAGGAGATTGCCGATTCCGTGGAAATCACGAGGCAGGGCGTTTCCGATGCGGTGAACAAGGCCCGCAGGCAATTGGATGATTACGAACGGAAACTGGGGCTGGTTGCGCGCTATCGTGCGCTGATTGAACAGGCCCGTAACGGATTGGAGGCGCTCGACGCCGTTTCGGATGCAGGTGAAAACGCCGATGCATTCAAACGGGCGAAGGAAGCGCTGAATAACATTTTGCAGATTGAGAGGTGAGCGCATGGCATTCGAAGGACTGACGGATAAATTACAAAACGCATTCAGAAAACTGTCGAGCAAAGGCAAGCTCACTGAGGCAGACGTAAAAGAAGCAATGCGTGAAGTGCGCACGGCGCTTCTTGCGGCAGACGTCAATTTCCTGGTGGTAAAGGACTTCATCAAGAAGGTCACGGAGCGCGCGGTAGGCGCAGACATTCTCGCAAGCCTTACACCCGGTCAGCAGGTCATTAAGATTGTGAATGAAGAGCTGACGGCGCTGATGGGCGGCACGAATGCGAAGCTGACCTATTCTCCGCAGGCTCCCACCGTTTACATGCTCTGCGGCTTGCAGGGCGCAGGTAAAACCACCATGGCGGGCAAGCTCGGCAACATGCTCAAGAAGAACGGCAAGAAGCCGCTTCTGGTTGCGTGTGACGTGTACCGCCCTGCGGCAATCAAGCAGTTGCAGGTGGTCGGCGGTCAGGTCGGCGTTGAAGTGTTCGAACGCGGACAGGGCAACCCCGTTGAAATCGCAAAGGAAGCGATTGAATACGCAAAGTATTACGGTCGCGATCCCGTGATTATCGATACGGCAGGCCGCTTGCACATCGATGAAAACCTGATGCAGGAGCTGCGGGATGTGCGTGATACCGTTCGTCCGCAGGAAATTCTGCTGGTGGTCGATGCGATGACCGGTCAGGATGCGGTCACGGTTGCGAAGACGTTCAATGACGATTTGGGCGTTGACGGCGTGATACTGACCAAGCTCGACGGCGATACCCGAGGCGGTGCGGCGATTTCGGTGCGCGCGGTCACGGGCAAACCGATTAAGTTCGCCGGTGTCGGTGAAAAGCTGACCGATTTGGAACCCTTCCATCCCGACCGTATGGCGAGCCGCATTCTGGGCATGGGTGACGTGCTGAGCTTGATTGAAAAGGCGCAGAACACCTTCGATGAACAGGAAGCGGGCAAGCTCGTTAATAAGGTTCGCACGAACAGCTTCAACCTTGAAGACTACCTCGATCAGATTCGCCAGCTCGGCAAGATGGGCTCCATCACGGATGTTCTGAAGATGATTCCGGGCCTGAGCAGCAAGCTCAAGGATGTCGAAATCGATGAGGACAAGGTCACCAAGGCTCAGAAGAAAAACGAGGCAATCATCCTTTCCATGACCCGCATGGAGCGGAGAAATCCCGACATTCTCAACGCATCCCGCAAGCGCCGTATTGCGGCGGGCAGCGGAACGACCGTGCAGGAAGTAAACCTTCTGCTCAAGCAGTTTGAGCAGGCACGGGACATGATGAAGAATGTCATGGGCGGCGGTAAGCGCAAAATGCGCATTCCGTTCGGCAAAATGCCCAAATAACCGATAACTACGGCAAAATGCTGTAATTATACTTTTCAATAGTGAATATCAAGGAGGAACACCACAATGGTTAAGATTCGTCTGAAGAGAATGGGCATGAAGAAGAAGCCCTTCTATCGTCTCGTCGTGGCCGACAGCCGCAATTCCCGTGATGGCCGCTTCATCGAGGAGATCGGCTACTACAATCCCGTTTCCGAGCCCGTTGAGCTGAAGATCGACGAGGAGCGCGCAAAGTACTGGATCGGCACCGGCGCACAGCCCACCGATACCGTTCGCGGCCTGCTGAAGAAGGGCGGAGTCCTGTAATCATGGTCGAGTTGGTAAGGTATATTGCCAAATCGCTCGTTGAAAAGCCGGATGCGGTGGACGTTCGTGCGGTGGAAACCGAAGAGGGAACGACCATCGAACTGCGTGTGGATCCGGACGATATGGGCAAGGTCATCGGCAAACAGGGCCGCATTGCCAAGGCCATCCGCACGGTTGTGAAAGCGGCGACCGCTCGCGATGAGAAGCCCGTGTTCGTTGAGATCGTCGAGGAAGACGAATGATTTGAAGGGAATTTGCAGCCGTTCGCGGCTTGCGATTCCCTTTTTGATTGCATAAAACAATAACGGCATCCGAATTTCGGATGCCGCTACCGCTTGCTATGCTAATGAAATTATTCCTCGTTCGGGGCGCTCACCGGGCAGCCCTCTGCGCAGGCACCGCAGGAAATGCAGGTATCTGCATCGATCACATACTTGCCGTCGCCTTCGCTGATTGCGCTAACGGGGCAGGTTTCCGCGCATGCGCCGCAAGATACACAGTCGTCATTGATTACGTATGCCATTGAAATACACCTCCAACTTCTTTGTCCGTTCATTATAACCCATTCAAACCAAAAAATCAAGATTTTTTTGTTATGTGATGGCTGAAAGGAGAATAACAATGTTTGATTATGTACAGTTCATCATGGATGAAACCGTAAAACTGCTTTCCATTGACAGCCCGACCGGTTATACCGACGATGCCGCCGATTTTGTATTCACGGAGCTGGAAGCGCTCGGATATCACCCCGTGAAAACCAAAAAGGGCGGCGTGCTGGTGGATTTGGGCGGAAAGGATGCCGAAAACGGCGTTTTGATTGAAACGCATCTCGATACGCTCGGCGGTATGGTTGCCGAAGTGAAGAGCAACGGCCGCCTTCGCCTGACCAACCTCGGCGGCATGAATGCCAACAATGCCGAAACGGAAAACGTGCACGTTATCACCAAATTCAACGGAAAATACGAAGGCACGCTTCAACTGAGCAACGCATCCACCCATGTCAACGGCGATTATTCTTCAACGGTTCGCACGTGGGATAAAATGGAGGTCGTGCTCGATGAAAAGGTGTCCTCGAAGGAAGATACGCTCAAGCTCGGCATTCGGGCGGGCGATTTCGTTTGCTTCGAGCCGCGCACGAGAATCACCGAAAAGGGCTATATCAAGAGCAGATTTCTGGATGACAAGCTGTCCGTCGGCATTCTGCTCGGATACGCGAAATATCTCAAGGAAGAGAATATCACGCCCGATCGCCGCCTTTGGGGACATATTACCGTGTTCGAAGAAGTGGGCCACGGCGGCGCCGCAAGCGTTCCCAACGGCGTAACGGAGGCGATTTCCGTGGATATGGGCTGTGTGGGCGACGGACTGGAATGCACGGAGCATCAGGTATCCATCTGCGCAAAGGACAGCAGAGGCCCTTATAATTATGCGGTTGTAAAGGCGCTGATTGCCGCGGCACAGCGAGAGAATATCGATTACGCCGTGGATGTGTATCCGTATTACAGCTCGGATGTTGAATCCACGCTGTCTGCGGGCAACGATCTGCGCCACGGATTGATCGGTTCGGGCGTGTATGCGTCTCACGGCTATGAGCGCAGCCATCGAGACGGCGTTGAAAACACGTTCAAACTGCTGCGTGCCTATTTGGGTTAAGGCGACACAGCGCAATTCGCCGGCAGATTGTTCTTTGTTTTTTTGTTTATTTCGCCCACATAGGTTGACAAAATACAAAAAAGATGTATAATAGCGGTATCACAAACCGGAGGAGGTCATTAAGATGAAACATCAGATGAATCGTATGACCTTGCGCCGTGTTTGCCGGGCGAACTTTGCGTTTACGTATGCGATGCGCTTTTTTGCGTATCGCTATTTTTATCGCTTTTATTTCTTTTATTCGGAAATGAAGCAGAATGCGCAAAGGGCTCTCGCCGCATAAGTGCGGTGAATAAATCGTAGTCAATCCGAAGCGATTTCCTTTGCGGAAGTCGCTTTTACTTTTGGATGCAACACTGAAGGAGGAAACCAATATGGAATCGCTGCAAAACGCAAGAATCGAAATTGATGCAATCGATCGGGAAATGGCCAAGCTGTTTGAACGCCGCATGAATGTTTGTCGGGATATTGCCGAATACAAGCGCGAACGTGCATTGCCGATTTTGGATTCGGCTCGGGAGAATGCGGTAATTGAAAAGGGCCTGGAGCGCATTTCCGATTCCGAATTGAAAGAATTCTATGCCTGCTTTTTGCGCGATGTGATGAAAACCTCCCGCAATTATCAATCCCGCCTGACGGAGGGAACCAAGGTGGTTTATTCGGGCGTGCAGGGCGCATTCGCCCATATCGCCGCCAAGCGCGCGTTTCCCGATGCCGAGTTGTTCTCGGCGAACGGATTCACCGAAGCCTATCGCGCAGTGGAAGACGGAACCTACGATTGTGCGGTTCTGCCGATTGAAAACAGCTATGCGGGCGATGTCGGCGCAGTGATGGATTTGATGTTCTCGGGAAGCCTGTATGTGAATCGTGTGATTGAACTGAAGGTGGAACACAATCTCCTGGCCGTGCCCGGAACGTCGCTGAAGGATATCAAGACGGTTGTAAGTCATCCGCAGGCGCTGGAGCAGTGCGCCGATTTCATTCGTGCCAACGGCTGGGAAACGATTGCCTATTCCAATACCGCAGTGGCGGCAAAGTATGTATCCGAACAGAAGGATCCTTCCGTTGCGGCAATCGCTTCCGATGAAACGGCAGTGCTGTTCGGATTGGATATTCTCGCCAGGGGCGTGAATGCTTCGCAGGTGAATACCACCCGCTTCGCCGTATTCACGAGAGCGCCGCACATGCCCGACCCGACCGGTAACGACGGAAGCGACCACTTCATTCTGGTTTTCACCACCAGAAACGAAGCCGGTGCGCTTGCACTTCCGCTCAACATTATCGGCGCCCACGATTTCAACATGCGAAACCTGCGCAGCCGCCCGATGAAGGATTTGAATTGGAGCTACTATTTCTTTGTGGAGGCAGACGGAAATATCAGCTCGCAGAGCGGTCAGAATATGCTCAAGGAGCTTTCGGCCGTTTGCGCAAAACTCAAGCTGGTCGGAACCTATAAAGAGGTGAAAGCATGATTCTTCCGGTAAAAACAAGCACGGGCGCATACGATATCGTGCTTGAACGGGGTGCGCTGTCCCGTACACGGGAATATCTTCCGAACACGGGCAAGGCGCTGATTGTGACCGACAACGGCGTTCCCACAGAATATGCGAAAGCCGTTGCCGAAGCATGCGAACAGAGCGTGATTATCACGCTTCCCAAAGGCGAGGCCACGAAAAATCTCGAGAATCACAGATTTCTGCTGTCCAAGATGCTCGAAGCGGGATTCACACGTTCGGATCGGGTGATTGCCGTGGGCGGCGGCGTGATGGGCGACCTCGCAGGATTTGCGGCGGCGGTGTATATGCGGGGTATCGATTTTTACAATGTGCCGACCACGCTGCTTTCACAGGTGGATTCATCCATCGGCGGAAAAGTTGCGGTGGATATGGACGGCGTGAAAAATGTCGTCGGCGCATTTTATCCGCCCCGAAAGGTGATTATCGATCCCGATGTGCTTCAAACGCTGCCTATGCGACAGGTGGCGGCAGGACTTGCGGAAGGCATCAAAATGGCGGTTACCTGCGATGCGGCGCTGTTTGAAAAGATGGAACAGAGCGATGATTTGAATCGCGATTTAGATGCGTTCATCGAAGGTTCTTTGCGCATCAAGCGAAGCGTGGTGGAGGAGGACCCCTGCGAAAAGGGTTTGCGCCGCGTTTTGAATTTCGGACATACCATCGGTCATGCGATTGAAAGCACCATGAACGGACAGTGGCTGCACGGCGAATGCGTTGCGGCGGGAATGCTTCCGATGTGCGGCGAAAGCGTGCGCAAAAGATTGGAACGGGTATTGCTGAAATACAACCTGCCGATAGAAGCGCCCTGCCCGACGCAAAGCCTGATTTCCTATATGGAGCATGACAAGAAAGCCGTTTCGGGCGGCGTGATTGCAGTGCTTTCGAATGCAATCGGCACATTTGAATTCAAAAAGATGTCCGTTTGCGAAATCACGGAAAGGATGAAAGCATGAAAAATACATTCGGCAGCAGCATTACGCTCACGCTGTTCGGGGAAAGCCACGGAACGGCCATCGGTGCGGTGCTCGACGGCCTTTGCCCTGGCATGACGGTGGATGAGGCGTTTATCGCCAATCAGCTTTCACGCAGACGTCCGTCGTCGCCTTTGGATACCGCGCGCCGTGAAAAGGATGCGTTTCAGATTGTCAGCGGCGTAATCAACGCCAAAACCACTGGAACGCCCGTGTGCATTCTGATTCCGAATGCCGATCAGCATAGCGGTGATTATGCGGCATTGCACGGAAAAGCCCGCCCTTCTCATGCGGATTATGCGGCATACTGCAAATACCACGGCTATGAAGACGATCGGGGCGGCGGTCACTTCTCTGGAAGAATCACTGCGGCGCTGGTTGCGGCAGGCGGAATTCTGATTCCCGCATTGAATCGCATGGGCATTCAAATCGGCACGCACATTCGCCGTTGCGCAAAAATCGATGATCGAACGTTTAACGATTTGAATCGGGATATTGCGGCGCTCAATGCATCGACTTTTCCCGTTTTGAACGAAGAGAGCGGACAGAAAATGGCGCAGGCTATTCTGAATGCGAAGGAATCACGGGACAGCGTCGGCGGAATCACGGAAACGGCCGTTATCGGTTTGCCGTCGGGCTTGGGTGAACCGTGGTTCGACAGCGTGGAAGGTTTGCTTTCTCATGCGCTGTTTTCGCTCGGCGGCGTGAAGGGCATTGAATTCGGCGACGGATTCGCATTGGCCGACGGCTGTGCAAGCGCCTGCAACGATGCGTTTCGAACCGACGGCGAAAAAGTGACGACCGTTACCAACCATAACGGCGGCATCAACGGCGGCATCACCAACGGAATGCCGATACTCTTCCGCTGTGCGGTGAAGCCCACGCCTTCCATATCCCAGGAACAGGACACGGTGGATTTCCTGCACAACGAGAATGTCTCGCTGGTGATTGCGGGGCGGCATGATCCCGCGATTGTGCGGCGCATTTGCCCCGTGATTGATAGCGTTACGGCGCTGGTGCTGTGCGATTTGCTGGCGGGGCGTTACGGAACGGACGTGTTTGAAAAGGAGCGGCTATGATGGAATACGGTTTGATCGGCGCAAAGCTCGGCCACAGCTTCTCAAAGGAAATTCACGCGCGAATCGCCGATTACAGCTATGAATTGTGCGAACTGAGCGAAGCGGGCGTGGAGTCGCTTTTGAAGGAGCGGACGTTCAAGGGAATCAACGTGACCATTCCTTATAAAGAAAAGGTGATTCCCCAACTGGATTGGGTTTCACAGAATGCGCAGAGAATCGGTGCGGTGAACACAATCGTGAATCGCAACGGCAAACTCCTGGGCTACAACACCGATTACGCAGGGGCGGCGGCGCTGATTCGCCATGCGGGCGTGAATGTGAACGGGAAAAAGGTGCTGATTCTCGGAACCGGCGGCACTTCGAAAACGCTTCGAAATGTGGTTAAGGATATGGGAGCCGGGGAAATTATCATCGTTTCACGCCATCCGAGCGGAAACGAGATTTCCTATAAAGATGCCGAAACACTGCATACGGATGCCGAGATTATCGTGAATACCACGCCTGTGGGAATGTATCCGAACAGCGGAAACAGCCCCATTTGTGCGGAGAATTTTGCGAAGCTGTGCGGAGTAATCGATGTGGTTTACAATCCGCTGTCGACAAAACTGGTTCTGGATGCGAAAAGGCGGGGCATTCCCGCAGAGGGCGGTTTGTTGATGCTCTCCGCACAGGCGGTTTACGCTTCGGCGCTGTTCACCGATTCCGAAGCCGAGGAAGCGTTGATTGAACGGGCCTATCAAAGCGTTCTGAATCAGAAGCGAAACATCGTTTTAATCGGAATGCCGTCGAGCGGCAAGACCACCATCGGAAAACGATTGTCCGAAATCATGCGGCGCGAATTCATCGATACGGATGATGAAATCGTCCGCCGCGCAGGGTGCAGCATTGCCGAAATTTTCGCCGAAAAAGGCGAAGGGGCGTTCCGTGCGCTAGAACGGGAGATTATCGCGCAGGTCGGTCGGGAAGGCGGAAGAATCATCGCCACGGGCGGCGGTGCGGTGCTGGATGCACGCAATGTGGACGCACTCAGGCAGAACGGCGTTCTGGTGCTGCTGGATCGGCCGCTGGAAGATTTGACCGCCACTTCGGACAGACCGCTTTCAAGCAGTGCGGAGGCGCTGAAACAACGCTATGAGGAACGGTATCCGATTTATTCATCCGTTTGCGATGTGCCCGTAAAGGTGCACGAAGGAATCGAAGCAACGGCACGGCAGGTGCTGGATGCGATAGGAGGAAAAGCATGAAGCTATTGATTATCAACGGCCCGAATCTGAATCTGCTCGGCGTTCGGGAACCCGAGATTTACGGAAAAAAGAACTATGCCGAATTGATGCGAATGATTCAACAGCACGCCGAGGAAATCGGCGTTGAGGTTGCCACGTTTCAATCCAACCACGAAGGCGCGATTGTAGACCGCATTCAGCAGGCATATTTTGAAGGCGTCGACGGCATCGTTATCAATCCCGCCGCATATACGCACACCAGCGTTGCGCTTCTGGATGCGCTGAAGGCCGTTTGCATTCCCACGGTGGAAGTGCATATTTCCGAAGTGAATCAGCGAGAGGATTTCCGACAGATCAGCTATGTCCGTTTGGCGGCGATTGCCACAATCACGGGCAAGGGCTTTGACGGCTATCTGGAAGCAATGGATATTCTCAAGGAGCGCCTGCAATGAAGGTGGTATTCACGCCGAGCCGACCGCAGGGCGTTGTTCACGTGCCCGCCTCAAAGAGCTGTGCGCACAGAATGCTGATTTGTGCCGCTTTCGCAAACGGTGAAAGCGTGATTCGGGATGTTTCGTTCAACGAGGATATTTTTGCCACGATGGATTGTCTTGAAGCACTCGGCGCAGAATTTCGGGTGGAAGGAAGCACCGTTTACGTTCGGGGCGGCTTGTCCGTTGAGGAAAGAGCGAATCTTTCGTGTCGGGAAAGCGGAAGCACGCTTCGATTTCTGATTCCTACGGCGCTCTTGTTCGGCGGCGGACGGTTTTCGGGAACAAAGCGTTTGCTGGATCGGGGTGTCGGCGTTTATCGGGATTTGTTTGCGCAAAACGCATCATTTGAGAGAATCGGCGATACCGAACTGTCGGTTTCGGGCAAACTCGAAGCGAACGATTGGAAGATTCCCGGAAACGTGAGCAGTCAGTTTATATCGGGATTGCTCTTCGCACTGCCCGTTTTGCCTTTTAACAGCACGCTTACGGTAATCGAGCCGTTTGAAAGCAAGGGCTATGTGGATTTGACCGTTGACGCATTGCGCCGATTCGGCGTTGAGATTTTGCGCAGCGAAAACACGTTTCACATTCACGGCAATCAGCAGTATAAGCCGACGGAAACCCGAGTGGAGGGCGATTGGTCGCAGGCGGCATTCTTTTATGCGATGAATCTTTCGGGCGGAGCGGTTGAATTGCGTGGCCTGAATCCGAACAGCCTTCAGGGAGACAGAATCTGCGTGCATTTGCTGGAACAAATTCAAAGCGGATATGTTCAGGCAGATTTGTCCGATTGCCCCGATCTCGCCCCGGTGCTGTTTGCCGCGGCGGCGGCGTGCGGTCACGGCGCACATTTCACGGGAACACGGCGATTGGCCATCAAGGAGAGCAACCGAGTTGCGGTTATGGCGCAGGAGCTTCGCAAATTCGGAGCCCGAATGACGGTGGAAGAGAATGCCGCTTCGGTGTTGCCGGGGAGCATTCACAAGCCCGAGGAAACGCTTTCGGGAAACAACGATCACAGAATCGTGATGGCTTTGAGCGTGCTGGCCATGCAAACGGGCGGAACCATTCAGGGCGCACAGGCGATTCAGAAGAGCTATCCGAATTTCTTCGAGGATTTGAAATCCATCGGCGGTAAAGTTGATTTAAGCGATGAAGAGGTGGAAGCATGACTTTGCAAAAGCAAGATAAAATACTGCTGGTCGGATTGGGTTTGATCGGCGGAAGCTATGCCGCGGCGCTGAGTCGGGAAGGCTTTGAAGTCGGCGCAATCGACACCGATGCGAATGCCATTGCTTTTGCGAAGGAGCATGGATTCATTCGCCACGGACAAACCGCTTCGGATGCGGAATATCTCGGACAATTCGACATCATCGTGTTTGCGCTTTATCCGCACGTGTTTGTCGAATGGGTGAAGGAGAATGTCCGCTACCTGAAGGAGAATGCGTTTTTAACGGACGTGACGGGCGTGAAGAACGGCATTGTCGAACAGATTCAGGCGTTATTGCCGCAGGGCATGGAATTTGTCGGAGCGCATCCGATGGCGGGACGTGAGGTCAGCGGCGTTCAAAACGCCACGCCCGATTTGTTCCGCGGGGCGAATTACATTGTAACGCCCACATCGAAGAATACCGAAGCGGGCATTCAGCGCTGTAAGGCGCTCGGCGAAGCAATCGGCGTGGGTTCAATCAGCTGCCTTTCGCCCAAAGAACACGATGAAATGATCGGATTCCTCTCTCAGCTCACGCATTGCATTGCCGTTGCTCTGATGACCTGCAAGGAATCACGGCATTTGGTGGATTATACGGGCGATTCGTTCCGTGATCTTACGCGCATTGCGAAGATTAACGAGAATATGTGGACGGAGCTGTTTCTCTGGAATCGGGAGGAACTGCTCGAACAGATGGATTTGTTCGTGAACCACTTTTCCACATTGCGAGACGCGCTGAAAAACGGCGATGAAGAAACGATGAAGTCGATGATGCGCCTGTCTACACAGCGCAGAAAATACTTTGACAAGCCCTGAAGCGGAAGGGAGAAAAACACATGAATATGGATTTCAAACGCAGATTGCCCGGTCCGGAAGAAGTGATTCAGATGTATCCGGTCACGGAAGCGATGAAGGCGCAAAAGGCGAAGAATGACGAGGCGATTCGAGCCGTATTCACCGGCGAAAGCGATAAGCTGCTTTTGATTATCGGCCCGTGCTCGGCGGATCGTGAGGATGCCGTGATGGATTACATTACCCGCCTGCGCCCCATTCAGGAAAAGGTGAAGGACAAGATTGTGATTGTGCCCCGCATTTACACCAATAAACCCCGCACCACGGGCATCGGTTACAAG
This sequence comes from bacterium, assembly GCA_963633785.1. Classification (GTDB taxonomy): domain Bacteria; phylum Bacillota; class Clostridia; order Christensenellales; family Aristaeellaceae; genus Faecivicinus. The sequence goes on along the minus strand of CAVHAH010000012.1, from coordinate 10,832 downwards.
GGAATGCTTCACCAGAGCGATCCGAACGGTCGCCCGGATATGCTGCGTGGATTGATGGCGATTCGCCGTTTGCACATTCGCGTTTTGCAGGAAACGGGCTTTTCGGGTGCGGATGAAATGCTGTATCCCGAAAACCACCGCTATCTGGCGGACGTGCTGTCGTATGTCGCCGTGGGTGCGAGATCGGTTGAAAATCAGCTGAATCGCATGACCGCCAGCGGACTTGATTTGCCCGTGGGCATGAAGAACCCCACCAGCGGCGATTTGTCCGTGATGATTAACGCCATTCGTGCCGCACAGGTCGGCCATGTATTCAGCTACGGCGGCTGGGAAGTGGAAAGCAAGGGCAATCCGCTGACCCATGCGGTGCTTCGCGGACGCGTGAATCAATACGGTCAGAGCTTCCCGAATTATCACTTCGAGGATTTGCAGGAACTGTGCAACCTGTACACGCAGAGCAAACTGGCGAATCCTTCGATTATTATCGATACCAACCATTGCAATTCCGGCAAACGCTGGATGGAACAGCCGAGAATCGTGAAGGATATTCTTTACAGCACGCGCCATTCCAAGGATATTGCGAAAATGGTAAAGGGACTGATGATTGAAAGCTATCTGGTGGACGGTTGTCAGAAGGTCGAAGAGGGCGTATACGGCAAATCCATCACGGACCCCTGTTTGGGCTGGGAGAAGACCGAACAGCTGATTATGGACGTGGCGGAATTGCGTTGATATCAAACCGGCGGTTGCAATCCCGCCGGTTTTCCTGTATAATGAAGGCAATGCAAAATGGGAGGAAGGGCTTCTTTTCATGCAATACGGATTTGTAAAGGTGGCCGCGGGCGTTCCCGAACTTGTTGTTGCGGATGTTTGGAAAAATGCCGAACACATTCGGGATATGATTGCCCGTGCCGATCGTGAAGGCGTGAATCTTTTAACGCTTCCCGAATTATGTCTGACGGGATATACGTGCGGCGATCTGTTCTATTCGAAAACGCTTCTCGATGCCGCGCAGGAGGCGTTGCTGTCGCTTGCGGACTTCACTGCGGGGCTGTTTCCGGCGGTGGTGGTCGGCGTACCGCTGAGCGTTCGGGGAAAACTCTATAACTGCGCCGCCGTGATTCACAACGGCAGAATTCTGGGCGTTGTTCCGAAAACCTTTCTTCCGAATTATGCGGAATTTTACGAGCTTCGGCAATTCACTTCCGCCTGCGATTCCATGCGCCCGAACACGCTTTTGCTGGGGGAGGAAACCGTTCCTTTTTCCGAAAAACTGCTGTTTGAATGCGCACAGAAACCCGAATTCACATTCGGCGTGGAAATCTGCGAGGATTTGTGGACGCCCGATCCGCCGTCACGGCGCTTGTGTCAGGCGGGGGCAACGGTGATTGTGAATCCGTCGGCCTCCGATGAGGTAATCGGCAAGCGCGATTACCGCAAGCTTCTGGTGTCTTCCACATCCGCGCGATTGCTTTGCGGATATGTTTATACGGGTGCGGGCTTCGGCGAATCCACGCAGGACATGGTGTTCGCACGGCCGATGCTGCTTGCGGAAGGCGGAACGATTCTTGCGCAGAATCCGCCGTTCGGCGAGAATGATTTCGTCGCAACCGAATTTGACGTGGAGCGATTGCTGACCGAACGGCATCGCATGACCACCTATTCCTCCACAAACGATTCCTGCGAATCTTTTGTGCGGGTATGTTTCTCCCAACCCATGCGCGAAACGCATCTGACGCGTGAATATCCGCGATTCCCGTTTGTGCCGGGTGACGATCGCAAACTGGCGGAGCGTGCGGAGGAGATTTTGCACATTCAGAGCTACGGCTTGAGAAAACGCGTGGAACATACCCACGCCAAAACGCTGGTAATCGGCGTGTCGGGAGGACTGGACAGCGCATTGGCGCTGCTGGTGGCGGTTCGCACAATGGATTTGCTGCATCGGGATCGCAAGGATATTCTCGCGGTTTCCATGCCCTGCTTCGGCACCACCCACAGAACACGCTCGAATGCGGAATTATTGGCGCAACAGCTGGGCGTGTCTTTTCGGGAAGTCGATATTTCCGCATCGGTGCGCAATCACTTTGCGGACTTGAACCACGATGAATCCGTTCACGATGTGACCTATGAAAACGGTCAGGCCCGTGAGCGGACGCAGCTGCTGATGGATTTTGCCAATCAGCAGGGCGGCATGGTGGTCGGAACGGGCGATTTGTCGGAGCTGGCGCTGGGCTGGGCAACCTACAACGGCGATCATATGTCGATGTACGGCGTGAATGCGGGCGTTCCGAAAACTTTGGTGCGATACATCGTGCGCTATGAAGCGATGCGCATCGGCGGCGGCATCGGGCAGGTGCTGGAGGATATTCTCGCAACGCCCGTTTCGCCCGAACTGCTTCCCGCCACGGATGAAGGCGAAATCAATCAGCGCACGGAGGATTTGGTCGGCCCGTATGAACTGCACGATTTCTTCCTGTATTATTCACAGCGCTTCGGCTTCACCCCGAAGAAAATCTACTATCTTGCGAAAAAGACATTTTCGGGAATTTATTCCGAGGATGTGATTCTGAAATGGCTGAGAACATTCTTCCGCAGATTCTTCGCCCAGCAATTCAAACGCTCGTGTTTGCCGGACGGGCCGAAGGTCGGCTCGGTCACGCTCTCGCCGCGCGGCGATTGGCGAATGCCTTCGGACGCCTGTGCGAGCCTGTGGATGCGTGAAATCGATGCGCTGAATGACGATCGGGGTTAAGATGCGATATGGTTGAAACAACGCTTTGCTATATTGAATCGAACGGAAAGGTTTTGCTTTTGCATCGCACACGCAAGCACCACGACCCCAATCAGGGCAAATGGATCGGTGTGGGCGGACACATCGAAGCGGGGGAAACGCCCGAAATGTGCGTGCGGCGGGAGGTTCGTGAAGAAACGGGGCTGCACCTGTTGAATCCGCAGTTTCGGGGCGTGGTTCATTTCCGTTCGGACGTGAATGAAGATGAGGATATGTATCTGTTCACGGCCACGGCCTTTTCCGGAACGCTTTGCGAATGCGATGAAGGCGAGCTTGCATGGGTTGAAAAGGAGAAAATCTTTTCGCTGCCGATGTGGGCGGGAGATCGGGTATTCCTTCGCCTTTTGGAAGAGGGACGAAACAACATCGATTGCACGCTGAATTATCACGGCGACACGCTCGAAAGCGCATTTGCGGATGGGAGAGAATATGAAATCGATTCGTGAGATTTATAAAATCGGAAAGGGACCGTCGAGTTCGCACACGATGGGTCCCGAAAAGGCGGCGAAGATATTCAAGTCCGAGCATTCGGATGCGGACAGCATTCATGTGACGCTTTACGGTTCGCTGGCGTTGACGGGAGAGGGACACGGCACGGACCGCGTTCTGATGGACACGTTTGCGCCGATTCAAACCGAAATTACGCTGGATACCGAAAAAACGGATCTTCCGCATCCGAACACGCTTGAATTCACGGCATTCAAGAACGGAAAAGCCGAGGCACAAATGCGCGTAATGAGCATCGGCGGCGGCGATATCCGCATCGAGGGACGTCCCGAAGCGGAAAGCGCGGAAGTCTATCGGGAAAAATCGTTTGCCGAGATTGCCGATTACTGCAAAACCCATAAAAAGCGCATCAGCGATTATGTCGAAGAAAACGAAGGCAGCGACATCTGGGATTTCCTGTTTGAAGTCTGGGGAAAGATGCAGG
>CAVHAH010000012.1:5744-7100 GCA_963633785.1 bacterium | reverse complement strand
AGATGCAGGATGCCATTCAGGAGGGGCTGACGCATCGGGGAACGCTTCCGGGCGGCTTGAATGTGGAAAGAAAGGCACAGTATCTGTTCAATCAGCGCCATATCGATGAACGCCCCGAAACCCGTGAAAACCGCTTGGTGTGCGCCTATGCCTTTGCGGTCAGCGAACAGAACGCCGCACAGGGAACAATCGTTACCGCACCTACCTGCGGCGCGTGTGCCTGCCTTCCTGCGGTGCTGAAGTATATGCAGGAGGAAAAACGGCTGTCGGACAGGCAGGTTCTGCGGGCACTGGCGGTGGCGGGGGTAATCGGAAACATTGTGAAAACCAACGCCTCCATCAGCGGCGCCGAATGCGGCTGTCAGGCGGAAATCGGAACGGCGTGTTCGATGTCTGCGGCGGCGCTGGGAGAATTGTTTGAAATGGGCATCGACCAGATTGAATATGCGGCGGAAGTGGCGCTTGAACATCATTTGGGTCTGACCTGCGATCCGATTAACGGTCTGGTGCAGATTCCGTGCATCGAGCGCAATGCGGTGGCGGCCATGCGTGCAATCAACGCCGTTCGGATTGCGAATTTCCTGACCGAAACAAGAAAAATCTCGTTTGATATGGTGGTGGAAACCATGTATCAGACGGGCAGAGATTTGAATCGAATCTATCGTGAAACTGCCGAAGGCGGTTTGGCGAAGTTGTATAAATAGAGGGTGTTTTCAATGCAGTATACCATGTATATCGGCGGTTACGGAGAAAAAAGCCTTGCGCATGCCGTTCTCGAAGACGGTGAGATTCGGATTCTCGAAAGAATGAATGCCCTGAATCATTCCTACCTCGCCTTGAACGGCGCAACGCTCTATGCGGTGAGCGAAACGCCCAACGGCAATGTTTTGAGCTATTCCGTTCGGGAAGACAAAACGCTTGAACAAACGGGCATTGCACCTTGCGGCGGCGATGATCCGTGCCATGTATGCGTTGCGGGGCAGACGCTTCTTGTTTCCAATTACACATCGGGCAGTCTGGCACGGTTTGCCTTGAAGGGAAACGGTAAAATCGGTGCGGCGCTTCCTTTGCTTAGCGGATCGGGAAGCGGACCGAAGCGCGATCGCCAGGAGCATTCACACATTCACTTTTCCGCGCGCACGCCCGGAGGATGGGTGGCGGTATCGGATTTGGGAGCGGATTCGGTGCTGTTCTTCCCGTTTGCCGAAATCGGAAACGATTCTCCCGAACCGATTACGGTGCGCACGCCGTCGGGCTACGGACCGCGCCATCTCGCATTCTCGAAAAAGAGCGAATGCTGGTATGTAATCTGCGAATTGGAAAGCGAATTGCTGATTTATCACGGTTCCCCCACAC